>CAYLIT010000025.1:0-13721 GCA_964383835.1 uncultured Eubacteriales bacterium | reverse complement strand
TTACTGATAACTGTCCTTAGCAACCCTGCTCATAAAGTCCAGGGGGAGTATTTTTTATGCGTTAGGTACGTCTACCCGTTCCATGCAGTCCAGACCGGTTTCGGGGTCTTTCTTTAAGCGCAGGATAAAGGGACAGCTATCCACGTCGGTGCAAAGGGCAAAGTCCCGCTCGGGGAATACGTGCTGATTCTCCGGCTTGAAGAACTGGCGGCCGCTGGTGAATTTGAGTTCTTCGGCCTGCTCCTTGATATCCGGCAGGGGGTTGTCTTCCAAAAGGCTCTTGATATATTCGCCGCAAAGGTCATCCTCCGGCATCCGCTTGCCGCCGGCAAGACCCATGCAGACGATGGAAACCACTTCGGGGTTCTTTTCTTTGATATAGGTAGCAATGGCCTTGGCGGAACGCAGGCTGCCGCCGATGATCTCGTCAGCATGAACGGCATTGGCGATACCCTGGGTGCCGGCGCTGGTGGAATGGATCACTGTTTTGCCGGTGAAATCCACGTGCTCGATCTGAGCGGGAGAGTTGCCGTAATCAAAGCCGTCGATGATCACGCCGCCACGCTCACCGACCAAAATGGTTTCGGGATGCTTATCACGGTAATCAAAGGCGATCTGCATATCCCCTACCGGGATGATCTTTTCGGCGTTGTTCAGCAAAAGCTGGGTTTCAACAGACATAGCACGAAATACGTCGATGATGACGGTGGTTCCCCGTGCCTGTTTGGCACCGTCTATTAAATAAAGAAGATCGATTTCCATAATGTACCTCCAAATTTTTTTATGAGTATATCATGAGGCGCAAAAATTGTCAAGCAACGGGAGATGAAAAGAATGTTGAAATAAATGAATTGACAAAATGATAATGCTGTGTTAAAATTTCAAATGCGCCGGTGTGGCGGAACTGGCAGACGCCCGGGACTTAAAATCCCGTGGGTAGCGATACCCGTACCGGTTCGATCCCGGTCACCGGCACCAAACAAAAAGCACCCCAACAGGGGTGCTTTTTGTTTGGTGTTGGTATTCCGTGTCGGACCGCATCTCCGCAGGAGATGGCGGTTTAGTCGTAGCAGCCGCAAAGCCGCGATAGGCTTTGCGGACTGTGAAGTCGGGAGCACGACGGTTTTGTCGCAACCGCCCGGGGCGGTCGTCAAAAGCCGAGAGCGCACCGTTCCCGGTCACCGGCAGCACCCCAACAGGGGTGCTTTTTGTTTGGTGTTGGTATTCCGTGTCGGACCGCATCTATTTCGTCGGGAGCCAGGCAGTAATGACCGTCTCCCAATCACGGCCGGCAGAAGCATAGTCTACCAAATAGTATTTTTCACCGTCCCTTGCAGTACATTCCAGTTTAACTACACAGGGAACGCTGTTTGTGATCTCGGCTTGTTCACAAAGGGCGGCATCATGGGTGGGGACAAAGACGGAATCGGCCGGCTTGCCGGTACGGCTGTCGGCGGCGAGGGTCAAGGGGCCACGGGTGACGGCCACGTAGTGATCCTCTTCCTCCAGATGGGTCACCTTTTGCGGATGAGCAACGTAATGACCTGTTTCGTCCCGGTATGCATCGTTATACACCAGATCCTCTTCCCAATGCTCCGGCAGATGGAATCGCAGGGGCATGGCGAAATTCAGTTGCAGGTCGGCTTTGCCGCCCGCAACGGAATAGCGGGTGTAGCCCTTCGGCAGGCCGGACCAGCCGGGGTTGCGTACTTTTAATGTAAAGTCGATGGGGCGGTCTGCCTGCACCCGGATACGTACCTTGCCGTCGGCAGGGTAGCGGGTCTCCAGGCTGAGGGTGACGGCGATGCCCTTGTGATCCAAGGTGACCTCGCCCTCTTCAAAGAAGTTGAGGACGATGCCCTCCTCGTCGGTGGTGACGGCCGTCTTTAAGAAGATGCCCACCCCGGCGGCACCGATGCTGGCGCAACAGCCGTAATAAGAACCGTCGGGCAGGTTCTGTAGCCCGCCCACTCTTTTCCCTCGTTTGCCGGGGGTGAGGGGGCTGTAGCTGTCCAGCGGCATATAGGTAGATATGAAGTCGGTGACGTTTTGCCGAGCCAGAACGCTTGCAACTTTGGCACACTCTTTGTGCTGGGTGTTCAAAGCGCCCAGATAGGCGTTGTAAAAGGATTGCTCCATGGCATCGGCATAGATGCTCTCGCCGGTCAGCTCCAAAAGACGGGCGCAGAACTTCATCCAGGTAACGGTGACGCAGGTCTCCTGCATTACGCCGTCGTAGCGGTGGGTCTGGCGGGTTCTGGTGTGGTCGAACAGCTCGTGGGTGACACCGCAGCTACCAATGATGGAAGCTTCGGAGTCCAGCACCGCCCGGGCGTAGTTGATGACCGCCGTTTTGTATTTTTCAATACCGGTAATTTTGTAGTATTCCAGCAGCCCTTCAAAGCAGGAGGTCTGCTCGTAGGCTTTGGAGACCCCGTACTGATAGGGGTACAATTTATTTTCGTAGGCCAATTCAAAGATATTGATACCCCGGGCGCCGCCCTCTTCGATGATGTAGGTGGCAAAATCCAGGTACTTTTGCTCCCCGGTCAGCTTATACAGCCGGACCATCGGCTCCAGCACCGAGGAGGAGTTGACCCCGTACCAAGCCTGAGAGGCTTCGGTTACGGAGGGCTGTCCTTTCCCGCCGATATGGTCGATGATATAGTCGGCACAACCGCAGATAAAGGTGAGGATCTCTTTTTTGAATTCCTCGTCCTTGCAGATCTCCATGTAATACTGGCAACCCAGCAACACGTACTTGCGGCTCCAGATATCCCAGCCGTTGAACTCGTTTTCACGGGTGTAGGAGGAAACTCTGCCGTCCGGCTCGGCAACGGTCAAAAGATCACGCACGGTATTGGTGAGCACTTCATAAAGCTCGTCATCTTGGGTGTATTCGCAAACCAGAGCGGCGCCCCGCATCATTTTGCCCCAAAATTCCCCGCGCCAGCCCTTCAGACCGTCGGGCTGAGAGCGAAAAAGATCCACGAACTTTGCCCAAAGGGCAACGTCCATCAACTGCTCCCGTTGTAAAAATCGGGCCGCCTGATCGGCAAGACCGTGAAATTTCATCATGGAAATCCCTCCTTTTGCAGCAATTATATGTGTTTTCTTTTTGGAAGTCAAGAGAAAGTCAGGTTAAGATTTCGGTGAGGACTTCAATGAGGCGGGGATCTCTGCCGTCTGCAGAAAGGGTCTCGAGAATGATCGCTTTGTCGTAGCCTGCGTTCAGCATATTCTGAATCAGTTGTTTCAGATTGATGCTGACCTGTGCAAAGCGCAGAAAATTCAGGGCACGCTCAGCTGCATCCTCATTCTTGGTCATCTGCGCATCGATCAGCCGCAAGGTGACGGGTTGTGCAAGGTTTGTGACGGAGATCTCGGCGGTGACGGAATGGGTAAGCGGATCGTAGCTGACGGAATCGGCGCCCTCAACGTTGAATTCTTTAAAACCACGGAAGGTGATCTTGTATTTGCGATTGGCAGGAATACAACTGAAATCTCCTTTTGCGGCGATGGTAAAAAGTCCCTCTTTCTCATTATAAGTAAACTCGGTGAAGCAAGCCTTGCCGTGAGTGAAGGCATCGGTCAGACCGTCATCTTCAAAAAGGGTGTAATGACCGTCTGCACCGGGGAAGACCAAGATCTCCAGATTCTCCGGATTGGATGTATCGTTACAGCCTTCCTTATGCACGGCGGTTGGAACAATAGCACCGGCTTTGGCCAATACAGGATATTGATCCACCGGGCGGTTCAGCACGGTGACCCGATGACCGCAGTAGACCTTGCCGTTGAAGAAGTCGGTCCAGATGCCGGTGGGGATCCATACCTTTACACGTCCCATGCCGGTCGCTTTATCGGCGGGGGCAGTGATGGGACAGACCATGAGCTGACTGCCGAAGAGATACTGGTTCTTCTCGGTGTATGCCCGGTTTCTCATGGGGTATTCGTAATACATCGGGCGGATCATGGGAATCATATCTTGGTGCTGGCGGTAGGTTTCGGTATAAAGATAAGGGATCAACTGATGGCGCAGACGGAGCCATTGTCCGATGGCGTTATAATAGTTGGGGTGAAAACTCCAGGGCTCCTTGGACGCAAACTCGTTTCGGGTGGAATGCAAGCGCTGGAAGGAGGAAAAGACACCCAACTGCAACCAACGGACAAACAACTCGGGATCGCGCGTGCCGGCCATGAATCCGCCGATATCGTGGCTCCAGAAGCAGAAGCCTACGTTGGCGGCGGTGGCGGTAAAGTAGGCCTGAAAATCCAGGGTTTCCCAAGCTACCATTGTGTCGCCGGAGAAGCCTGCGGGATAGCGGTGGCCGCCCAATCCGCAGTAGCGGGAAAGGATCAGACCGCGCTTTCCGTTGCGGCAGTTGTCGGTGTAGTGGTAGTGATTCAGAAGCCACAAGGGATCCATTCCGGGCACTGCGCATTTTCTGCCCTGTTGCCAGTCGATCCACCAATGATCCACCCCCTGCTCTTCCAGGGGATGCATCAGATGCTCAAAGTAGGCGGCGGTAAAGATCGGGTCGGTCATATCAAAGCCAACGGGCTCTTCCTTGGATGCATCTGCGCCGGTGGCCTTTGCCATGGGAACGTACGCATCCTCGTAGGCCTGTACCCCATCTGCAGGATGAAGGTTCAGGCTGAGATGGGCACCCTTTTCATGGAGCTTTTTGCCGAAATCGGCGGGGTCGGGGAACAGCTCTTTGTTCCAGGTAAAGCCGGTCCAGCCTTTGCCGTATTTGGGATCGATCTCTGTAATATGCCAATCCATATCCAGAACGGCCATCGAGAAGGGCAGATCTTCCGTCTTGAAGCGGTCGAACAGTTGAAGATAGCTTTCATCGGTATAAGGATACCAACGGCTCCACCAGTTGCCCAAGGTGTACCGCGGGAGCATCGGGGGATGACCGGTAATGCGGTAAAAATCCTTTAGGGTTTCGCCGTAATCTCTCTGGCAACACACATAGTACACATCCACGGTACCGCTTCGGCGTGCGCCGAAGCTGCCGTCCTTATTGAAGAGGGCGGTTTCGGAATCGTCGAAAAAGCTGTGGCCGGCTTCGTTCATCAGCCCAAACTCCAGCTCCACGGCACCTTTGGATTTATCCAGCGTCCGGGCGGTGCCGTAAAGATTGTGATGGCGCGGGGGATCTCCGTAGGTCTTGGCACCGAAATGCCAGCGGGCGCCGTAGTGAGTGAAGTTATTCTTGGCATCGATGATCAGGCTGTTTTCGGTGAATTTTTCTTCCCGACCGTAATGATAGGTCAGATGATAGTGCTTGGTGTCGATTTCTAAGGTGGTGCCGGTGTTACGCACCTGATATTCCGGTACAGGCAGGTTTCGGAGAATGACGGTTTGAGAGGGACGGTCCTCAAAGATGCCCTCCGGGTCATATTCCATACGCAGAATGCGATCGGTCAGCAGGGTAAAACGGTAGTGATCGCCGGTTATGCAAGCCTCCCTGCGGCAGCTTCCGTCGAGTTCAAAGGGTAAAGTATTAAAAAGCATAGACACACCTCCGAAAATAGTTTATAATACTTTTGGTTGCAAAAATAGATAAATTCGACGGTATTTCGCAGTACCGATGGTACGATCGGTCGCAAGGAGAGAGTCTATGGAGTTTTTACGGTATTCATATCTGCCCAAAGAGCAACTCATTACCTGCCTGAAGGTTCGAAGAGAGGCGGGGCATCATCAAAGCAGTGTACACATGCACGATCATCATGAATTGGTGCTGGTTACCTCCGATGCAGTCTGTGAGGTGGTCAATAACGGCAACGCGCTGACCTTGCAGGGGCCGTGTATTATGATGAACCGCGCCGGGAGTTTTCATGAGGTGGTGCGGATCATGGGCGGCGATTACGACAGTCGGGTGGTGTTTTTCCATCCCCAGGTGCTTGCAGAGCTTCCGGAAAGCCTGGTGCACGAAAAGCAACTGTTCGATGGGGAGTTGATTGCCATGGAGCTTTCCCGCGAGCAGGTGCAGGAGTTGGAACCGTTGTTTGTAATGATTTCAAAAAGATCGTATCCGCTTCCGTTGCTGTTGAGTGTTTTCGGCGGATTGGTGCAGATGATGAACAAGCAGACGCCTAAGCGCCTGCATACATCCGAAAATTATATTCTCGCTTTGATCGAACTTTTGCAGGATGGGACGGAAAACCGTACCCTTGCGCAACTGGCAGAGCATTTTCATGTGGGGCAGACGAAGCTGAAGAGTGACTTTAAAAGAATCACCGGAATTCCGGTGATGACCTATCGGACACGGGTACGGCTGGATCGGGCAAAGCTTCTGTTGACAGGGACGAAAATGGATCAGACGCAGATCGCCTATGCCTGCGGCTTTTCGGATGAAAGTTATTTTATCCGTGTCTTTCGTCGGCAATACGGTATGACTCCCGGTGTCTACAGAAAGCGATTTCGTTAACCGGCAGAAAGTTTTATCAAATCCTCTTTATTTGTCATAAAATATATGGTAACATAATAAAAGAAGAACTATGTGAGGTGGACTCATGGATAAAATTATTATTAACGGCCCCTGCCGACTGGAGGGCGAGGTGGAGATCGCAGGCGCAAAGAACGCCATCGTGGCGATCCTGCCCGCCGCCATGCTGGTGGACGGCATCTGCAGAATAGAAAACGTGCCTCAGATCAGCGACGTGGATAACATCGTGAATATTCTGATCGCCATGGGCGCTAAGGTCAATCATACCGACCAAAAAACGCTGGAGGTGGATTGCTCCGGGGTGCGTAGCTCCGAGGTGCCCTACGAGTATGCCCGTAAGTTCCGGGCGTCCTATTACTTTTTGGGCGCTCTGCTGGGCCGCTTCGGCAAGGCAACCGTCGCTTTGCCCGGCGGCTGTCATTTAGGCGCACGTCCCATGGATCAGCATATCAAGGCCTTTGAGCAGCTGGGCACCGAGGTGGAAATCGCCCACGGCAACGTGGATTGTAAGGCTGAAAAGCTGATCGGCAACGGCATCTACCTGGACATGGTCTCGGTGGGCGCCGTATCATTAAAAAAGCTGGCCGCCGTCAAGGCCGAGGGTCTGACGGTCATCGAAAACGTGGCCAAGGAGCCCCATATTGTGGACGTGGCCAACTTCCTGAATTCCATGGGTGCCAATATCCGGGGCGCCGGTACCGACGTCATCAAGGTGCAGGGCGTAGGCCGCTTGGTCGGCGGCACCTATGCGGTGATCCCCGACCAGATCGAGGCCGGTACTTATATGGCCGCTGCCGCCGCCACCGGCGGGCGGGTGCTGGTCAAGAACGTCATTCCTAAACACATGGAGTGTATCACCGCCAAGCTGGAAGAGATGGGAGTTGCCATCACCGAATTTGACGATTCTATCTTGGTGGACGCCACCGCACCCCTGCGCAAGACCAATATTAAAACCATGCCCTACCCCGGCTTCCCCACCGATATGCAACCGCAAATGTGCGCCGTGATGCTCCGTGCCGAAGGCACCAGCAAGATCAACGAGGGCGTTTGGGATAGCCGGTTTAAGTATACCGAAGAGCTCAACCGCATGAACGCCGAGATCTCGGTGGCCGGTAAGGTCGCTACCGTTGAGGGCGGCCGCCAGCTTTTGGGTGCTCCGGTCAGAGCCTGCGACCTGCGGGCGGGCGCGGCGATGGTCATCGCCGGGCTGATGGCCAAGGGTACCACCACCATCGAGGAGATCGACCACATCCGCCGCGGCTACGAGCGATTGGTGGAAAAATTTGCGTCCCTCGGCGCCGATATCCGATTGGTTTTGGATTGAACGGTGTTCCTGCCATATAATAATCCATATAATAATAATGAAAGAGTTTCACGGTTTTGTGAGGCTCTTTCTTTTTTGGATTGCGAAAATCAATAGTGAAAATGGCGAAAAGTCACAAATTGTTTGATAAAAGCAACATAAAGCAATGTAAAAGGTGGGGTAAATATGGTACAATTGTTGCATAAAACTGGGTCAATACCTTTGAAACGAGGAATATTGGCCGAAGTATAAGTTTTAGGAGGACATGACTTATGGTCACAAGAAAGACAAGAGTGCTCTCTGCTTTCGCGGCATTATTGATGCTGGTATCGTTGTTTACCTGTATCACGTTGCCTGCCACTGCAGCGGTAGCTACTCAACCTTCCGGATTGAAAGCATATAAGGCCCGTACCGCCAGCGATACGGCGACTGACTATGCGATCACTGATGTCGAAGACTGGCTCCGTTTTGTTGCGGACAGTAACGGTAATGCCGATTACGGCCCGCTGAAGAGCTCGACTCCGCAGTCCTTTAGCGGATATAATCTGTGGTTGACGGCTGATCTCGATTTTAAAGGCGTTGATTTAGACGTGGACGGTGACGGAACGATTGAATTGCATGAGTTCTGTGTCAGCACCGATACCACCCGTATTGCAGATGGTACCAACAAAGATGATGACTATTTTTTCGGTAATTTCTACGGCCAGGGTCATTCCATTAAAAACCTGGTAGTAGATCTGAAGCCTGCCTTCAAGTCCGGCGCTCAGGCGTTTGGCCTGTTTGCTTATACCTCTACTGCCAAGATCATGGATCTTACCATTGATGAGTCCTGCTCTTTCACCGTGCGGGGTACCACCAATGGCGTGGAATGCTATGTCGGTGTATTCTGCGGTTATTCCGCCAATAACGCATGGTTTATCAATTGTAAAAACGAGGCATCTTTGGATTTCTATGATGAGGGTACGAATAAGACCAACTCCATCTCTTGCTTCGGCCGTAAGCAACGCGGTTATCTGGTGAACTGTATCAATACCGGTGCGCTGACCAATCACGATATCGGTCGCGTTACCGTTTTTGCCGAGTGGATGAACAGTACTACCACCGGCCGCAACGTTTATATGTATAACTGCGTCAATACCGGCGTGTTGACGACTGCCGGTGATTATACCACCGGCTTGGTCAGCACCAACGGTACCGATTCCATTGCAAACCAGATTTTGGCCTATAACATCTATGCAGTAGGCTGCCATATCGGTTCCGGCAACGACCTGAACCTGATCGACCCCAAGGGTACCTATTGGGAAGACTTCGGTGTTGAAAAGACCGGCGAGCTGGCCTTTTTGATGAACAAGGGCTACGACACTAAGTATGACGGCACCTACGGCCGTAAGTATTACACCGTAAAGGATCAGAATATTGCTTTCGGTACCGCTGCCGAGCAGCCCATCAAGCTGAACTTCACCTTTGGTAAAGTAGAAGAAACGATCTATGCCATTGCCGATGCAAACGGGGAGCTGGATCTGGCTACCCTCTATCCCATCGCAGGCGCAATTTATGAAGCAAGTGCCGGCACTGTGGACGGCAATATTCTGACCGCCACTCCCGGCGCCGAGATCGACGTAACGGTGACCTCTACCGTGTTGATCTATGATTACCTGCAGCAAGCCATCAATTACTACAAGGCAAGAAACGTGGCTTTCTTCCAGGATGCAGATGGTGTTGCTCTGACTTCCGAGCTGATCAACGATATGCAGAATAAGATCGATAACGAAGGGTATGCCGATCAGACGGCCATTGATGACGATCTTGCCGTTTTGAAAAATGACTATAGCTTCGATAAGTCTAACACCGTTTCCATGGCCGACTACGATCTGTATGCCGACGTGGCGGTGAAGTTCTCTGTTGCCACCAAGGAAGAGATGGCGAAGCTCTTGACGGTTGGTGCCGACATGAGCGCAGAAACGGTTATCTATGTTACCGACGATATTGATATGGAGGGCTCCGCCTCCAATCGCGTGGACGGCATAACCGGCGCGAAGTTTTCTATCGACGGCGGGAACCATACCATTGAAGATCTTTATGTTACCAATGCCTTCCTGTCCTCCTATCAAGGTGCTTTTGTGAAGGATCTGACCTTCAAAAACGGTAATGTGATCTCTGCTGAGCAGAGCTCTGCCTTTTTGATTGACAAAGTGCAATATGATCTGACTGTCAGCAATGTGAAGCTGGACGGTGTGGTCGGTGAATCGACTTATGACGGCGGTGGTATGCAGGGTCTTTTGATCTGTCAGATTACCGATGGCGCTGATGTGACGGTGGAGGATATCACCATCATTAATAGTACCATGAACCGCCCTGCCGGCACCACTTATTGGAACTCCGGTCTGCTTCTGGGTAAGACCTACAGTGCCACCCTTCTGATCGACGGCGTGTATCTGGAGGGCAATACCGTTGACGGTGAGCGTACCGCCGGAACCGGCCGTGGTGTAGCGATCGGTGAGATCATCTGTAATGCCGATATTAAAAACATGGTCATTCTGAATACCACGGCGGAAGATGCCTATGTGGACGGTATCTTTTCGGTGATCAAGGAACATGGATCAAGCTACGATGTAGATCCCACGATTACCATTAAGAATATCATCGCCTATAACAACGGCGAAATGACGAATTTTGCCCAAAGCGGTACTGCCAGCGCAGGTAGCACCATCACCTTTACGGATATTTATGCTGATACCGCAGCGATCCTTTCCAACGCTACCTATGAGGGTTATACGGTTGAAGCTTCCTGCGTTGTTGATGCGGCCGCGGCCATCACCTCCGGTGAGGCTGCCTGGGCGCTGAACAAGGCGCTGGCCGGTGATAAGTGGACCATGGAGAACGGCCTGCCCGCTTTTGGCACCGAGGCCGATCAGACGGTCCGCGTTGTGATCGAGATGGAAGACATCGAGACGGAGTATGCTTACGTCAATCTGGACGATACGACTACTCTGACTCATACCGTTCCCAACTGTACCTTCGCGCTGAAGAACACCGCGGACTCCTCCTTTGCTTCCATTGACGGCAATCAGCTGACCTTTACCGGCGTTCCCACCGACGAACTGACCTTGACCTTGACTGCCGTTTCCGGCGAGCTGTACTTTGTGGCTCTGGATGCCAAGATCGCCGAGATCGAGTTAAAGCCCGACTTCTATCTGGATGCAGAAGGCACCAAGACGGTTGCCGATGCTCTGGCAACCATTAAGGGGCGCAGAGCCTCCAGTTATGAAGGCTATACCCAGAAGCAGATCCAGGACGACCTGGCCCTGCTGAACACCTACGTTCTGACCGAAGTAGATGCTGATTCCAAGGCGACCCTCCAGGCGGCCAAGGCCGAGCTGGAAGCTTTTGGTGAGAATATCTCTTATTTCGTTCAGGCAGACGCTATGCTTGCCGCTTTGGCAAAGATCAACGACGTTCTGGACGATGCTCCGGCAAACGGCTTTGAGGCTCTGCTGATCAATACCGCTATGCAGGAGGCTGCCGAGGCTTACAATGCCATCGGCGAGCGTACCATCGTAGAGGGCAAGGTCGTTCCCCTGAAGCTTTACGAGCTGTTCAGTGCTTACACCAACGATTGGACCGTTGCCGACGAGACTGACTGGCGTGAGGGTGTGGAAAATATCAACACCAACACCAAGTCCGAAGGCATGACCATCACCCTGCTCAACGATATTGACATGACCGCCGACGGCGACGACAGCGCCGTCCTGCCTCTTGCCTACACCAAGTACTTCAACGGTGTGCTGGACGGCCAGGGTCACGTATTCAAGAACCTGAAGATCGACGTTGAAGTGTCCGTAAACACCAAGGAATACGCCTGGGTCGGTCTTGTGTGTGCGCTGGGCGAACCCGGTGTGGTCAAGAATCTGGGCATCGAGTCCGGCTCCGTTCAGTTGACCAGCAGCAGTACTGCAAATGCTCGTTTGGGTGCAGTCGTAGCTTATGCCTACGGCGGTTCTGTGATCCAGAATTGCTGGAATGCCGCTTCTGTCACCTTGACGCTGCAGGAAGGCGCTCAGACAGATGCCTATGTAGGCGGTATCGTGGGCTCCGGCGTTAGATGGTCTACTGTCGATGGCTGCTACAATCTGGGGGCCGTTCATTCCGATGGTAAGCATGCCGCCGGTATCAACGGCTGGACTCAGGGCGGTGACGCCACCTATGCTCACGGCCGTGTGTATAACTCCTTCAACTACGGTGCCGTGACCTCGGCTGTTAATCCCACGTATATCGGCGCTGTCCGTACCGGCGGTGGTAGCGTAGGCAGTGTTGCTAACAGCTACGCCATCGGCACCAAGCTGGTATTCATTGCGGATAGCGACGAGAAAATTGAAGAAAGCTCCTCTTATAGTGCGGCTATGACCCAGAACAACGAAGAAAACAGCGATCTGCCCGCCGAGATCTACACCACCGGCGAGCTGGCTTGGAAGCTGAACCGCGGCTATGCCGAGGGTTACAGCAATCAGGGCAGTTATCCCGAAGCTACCTATGCCAATTTCGTGAACTACGAAGAATTCCAGACCTATTACACGCTGAAGGATGGCAAGACCGTCTTCGGTACCGAGGAAAATCAGACCGTTCGCGTTACCGTCAAGCATGACGATATCGAAAACTACATCTACGTTAACGCAGATGTTGAAAATTACGATTTGGGCGAGCAAGGCACCTATGTGCTGGAAACCGGTTCTGCCGCGATCACCGACGGCAGATATCTGACCATCGACAGCCCCGAGGATATCGTGATTACCGTATCCATTCCCGGCATCGTTGAGGGCAACCACGCTCACGCAGATTGCATGGGCTACACCAACAACGAAGACGGCACTCATACTCCTTATTGTGATTATGAAGTGACCATCGACGGCCGCACCTTCACCTGCGATTACGAGGAAGAAACCGCTACTTGCAGCGAGTTCACCTACGCTGCTGATCGTGACACCATCGATGAAGAGACTCATGCTCATCAGGCTGTAGCCACTTGCGCGGTTTGCGGCTACGGCAAGACCGTTGCTTGCGCCGCCGGCTTTGAAGAGGACGTTACCCTCGCCCCCGGCTGTGAGTCCTTGGGCGAAAAGACCTTTACCTGCCTGAACGCTTGCGGTTATTCCTACACCGAAGAGATCGAGGCGACCGGTCACGATAAGGTCTACACCCCCGCAGGCAACGATCAGCATACCGTCACCTGCAACAACTGTGCCACCTATTCCGACGTTGAGGGTTGTACCCCCAACGAGGAGACCTGGAACGAGACGCAGGCTCCCTCCGTCAATGACTTTGGTGCAAGAGAGACCACCTGTACCGTCTGCGGCGGCATCTATACCGAGCAGCTCGCTAAGCTGGCTGCTGCCACGGTAACTGCCGGAATCAACACGGAAGAGACCGAAGCTACCGCTACCGTGGCTCTTCTGAACAACCCCGGTGTCAAGACCGTGACCGTTAAGGTTGCCTTTGACTACACCGTAATGGAGCTGAAGGCAGTTGCGGCAGAAAGCGGCTTGGCCGTTGGTACTCCCGTTGTGGAAGGCGGTGTTGTGACCTTCACCGTGACCGCTGAAAATGAGTTCACCGACGATATGAATATCGCAGTCGTAACCTTTACCATGAAGACCGAAGAAGGCGAACTCGTAGCCTCCAACAGAGATTACGAGCTGAAGGTAACGGCCGAAGCCACCAACGCCGCCGGTGAGCCGGTTGCTATGAAAGGCTCCGAGGATATCTTTACCATCACCAAGGGCAAGGATGTCGTCAAGGGCGACCTGAGCGGCGATAAGGTCATCGACGTGGCCGATGCAGTTCTCCTGCTCCGCTACGTGACCGGCGCTGAACTGCCTGAGAGTTATCAGGGACTGATCACCGACGATATGGCCGATCTGACCGACGAAGGCGACGGCGCTGATCTGGGCGACGGCCAGTTCGCT
>CAYLIT010000024.1:0-13878 GCA_964383835.1 uncultured Eubacteriales bacterium | reverse complement strand
TGGTCATGTACATTTCCAGGATCTCGCTGTAGACCCGACCGTATTTTTCCACGTAGAAGTGCTCGGGCCGCAAGATCGCCGCCAGATCCTCCATACATCGGAAATCCACGATCAGCGAGCCGATGATGCTCTGCTCTGCCTCCAGGCTATGGGGCATTCTTTTTAAATCTTCGAATTCCACGCTCAATCCTCTTTCTCAACAGAAATATTGATCTTGGCGGCGATGCCGCTGTAGAGCTTGACGGTGCAGGCATAGGTGCCGAAATTCTTGATGGTATCTACCACCAGCTTTTTCTTATCGATAGCGATGCCGGTCTGCTTTTCGATCAGCGCGGCAATCTCCTTGCCGGTGATGGCGCCGAACAGCTTGCCGCTGTCGCCGCCCTTGGTCTTCAGTACGAAGGTCTTGCCGTCCAGCTTGGTCTTATTCTCCTGAGCGTTGGCGGTATCCACGTCGATCTTATGCTGTGCGGCGGCCGCCTTGCCGGCAAAGTCGTTCTGCACCTGGGCGGTAACGGGGGTCGCCAGACCCTTGGCGATCAGAAAGTTGCGGCCGTAACCGTCCGAAACGTTGACGGTATCGCCCTTTTTACCCTGACCCTTTACGTCTGCCAATAAAATTACTTTCATGCTTCCTTTTCTCCTTCCTTGATGATCGCGATCAGCTTCTCGCGGACCTCTTCAAGACTCATATCCTTCACTTGTGCGCCGGCAGAAGCCCGGTGGCCGCCGCCACCCAACTGCTCCAGCACCGTTTGTACGTTATAAGTGGCATCGCAACGACCGGAAATATGCACCGCATCCCCCGCATCGTATACCACGAAGGCGCCGGTGATCTCAGCCACGTTCAGCAGTTCATCCGCCGCCTTGGCGCCGATGACCTTGATGCCGTCAAAGGGCTCCCCATCCCAGCAGGCCACCGCAATATGGTCGGTGACCATCTCCGCCTTGGAGATGACCTCCATCTGCTTTCGGTAGGACGCCAGGTCGTTTTTAAAGAACCCGCGGATCTCCTGGGGGTCTGCCCCAGCCTTACGCAGAGCGGCCGCCGCCTCAAAGGTGCGGGAGCCGGTACGCTCAGTAAAGTTTTTGGTATCTAAAATGATGCCTGCCAGCAGGACCTGCGCCTCTAACTTATTCAGCCGGCAGTTGCGGATGTTTTCGGTCAGCTCGGTGACCATCTCACTGCTGGAGGAGGCGTTGGGCTCGTGGAACGACACCACCGTGTCGGTAATGGCGCCCTCCACCGCACGGCGGTGATGGTCGATGACCACCACGTTGCGGAACATTTTCAAGACCTTTTCGCTTTCAATATAGTCCAGGTCGTGGGTATCCACCACCACCAAGAGGGCGTTTTCGGCCATAGGACGGGTCATGCGGGAGATCTCCATAAAGACCTTCTCGTAATCGCTGGCCATCAAAAGGTCCAGCATATCCTGGCAGAGGTTTTCTTGGGCGTTATAGAGGATATACGGCTTTTTGCCGAGGGCCGTGACGATCCTTGCTACGCCCACTGAGCCGCCAATACAATCCAGGTCGGCAAACTTATGGCCCATGATATAGACCGCCTCGGACCGCTCGATCTGGGTCTTCAAGGCGTCGGCCACCAGCCGTACCTTTACCCGCTTGCGGCGGGTACCGCTTTCGGAATTGCCGCCGAAGAACTCGAATTTTTCTTTATTGGCGCCGGTCACCGCCGCCTGGTCGCCGCCACGGGAAAGAGCCAGGTCCAGAGCACTGCGGGCCGCGTCGTCGGTCTCAAGAATATCGCCGTCGCCGATACACACGCCCATGGAAAGGGTGGCGTGGAGCACTCCCTCGATACGGATGTCCTTGACCTCGTTTAAGATCTTGAACTTGGTCTCCCGCAGGGTATCCAGGTACCGCCGCTCGAAGAGGATCATATACTTATCCGTTTCGGGCTTCATCAGAAGACCGTGCAACGCCTTGGCCAGCTGACGCACCCGCACGTCCACGCGGTTGACGAAGGTGGTCTTTTGCATGGAGGTGACGTTTTCGGGGATCTCGTCGTAAGAGTCCAACAGCAGGTAGGCCACGCAAAGGGTATCGCCCCGAAGCTGATGGATCTGCTCGTGTAGGGTGTGGTTATCCATCCAATAGACGGCGTAAAAATGATCCTTGCCCTCCTCGCCCTGGCTGAGGATATAAACGGTATATTTTTTATCGGCAAAGGTGATATCGTATTTGCCGCTTTGATGCTTTTTTACATTCTCAAACGAGATATTTTTATTGATGGCACGGACCTTCTGACCGAAGATCTCGTGGATATGCCCGTCGTGAAGCACTTGGTGGAACAGCTCGTTATACCAAATGATCTCGCCCTTATCATTCAAAAGGGTGATGGGCATGGGAAAATTGGTCAGGTTCTCACGGGTCGCCTCGTCCAGATATGAGGTGATGTTCTGCAGGTAGCTATAGATATGCCGGTTGCGTTTATTGATGGTGAACAGATTGAAGGCGATGAAGATCACCGTAAATACCAGCTCTGCCAGACCCCACCAGGGCTTCATCACCATAGTGACCAGCGAAAACAGCGCCAGCGTAATATAAAGTACGATCTCTACCCGTGACACATGAATTTTGATCGATTTCATAACGAACTCCTTATTTTGGCTGTTTCGGCAAGGTTGCGATCCACCAGCCAAGATACAGTAAAATCGTGTAGGGGCTGAGCAGGGAGCCGCCCACTGTGCAGTAGGCCAGCACCAAAAGCAGACCGATCAGCAGGACCTGCGCCAGACCGGGCCATTGCTTTTTGCGCATCTGACTGCGGATCCAATAAACCCCTGTAAACACAAAGAAGAAGCCAAACAGATAAATGACCGCCAACAGGGTCGCCGCTTGAGTGCCGCCCATAAACTGGACCGCAATAAAGGTCAGCATAAAGACCCAGCTGATGCCCCGACCGGGGATCAGCTTTGACCAGCTACCCAGCCAATGGGAGCCCTTGACCGCATGGTCGGCGATCCAGATCCCGAGGAAATAGGCACCCATCAGGGCGTAGGCCGCCATCATAATGACGTAAAAGCCCATGGCGGCGGATTGGGTCCGCAGCAGTTCAAAAGCCTCGCCCAGCTGGGCGGGGAGCTGTTCGCCGTACAGGCGTCCGTACAGAGCCTCCATATTGTCCACCAACGCCACGTAGCGCTCGGCGATGCGGGCGGTCATGGCGTATAAATTCCAGCCGCCGAAGTGCAGTTTACCGTAGACCAGCGCGCCGCCCATCCAAAAGGCGCCTGCCAGCGGCAGGGCGTGGGAGGTCAGCGGCAGGAGCTTTTTAAAGTAGGGCCAGAAGAGGGTTACCGCCAGTGGCGTACCGCACAGCAGCGCCCAAGAGAGGACCGCCGTTGCCTGATCCCCGGTGGAGCCCAGCAGTACGGGATACGCCGCCGCCACCGTCACCCAGGCGGGCAGACTGCCCACTCTGCGGTAGGAGGCCAAGAGGATCGCCGGGACTGCCAGCATCCCCGAAAGAAGCGCCAGGCCAAAGCCTGCGGTAAAGCCGCCGCCACGGTAGACACTACCGATATAAAGCAAAAGCAGCAGCGTTCCCAAAAGGCCCAGCCAGCCTTTGATCCGTTCTTTTTTCATCGTTGCTCGTTTTCTTTCGCCATAATGGCGTTGACCCGCCGCTCGTGACGGCCGCCGGCCTCAAACTCCGCAGAAAAATACTCTTCCACGATCTTCAGTCCCAGCTCGATGCCCAAAACCCGGGCGCCCATGCACAGGACGTTACTGTTATTATGCACCACCGTCATTTTGGCGGAATAGCAATCGCCGCAGACCGAAGCGCGGATGCCCCGGATCTTATTGGCGGCCATACTCATGCCGATGCCGGTGCCGCAGATCAGAATGCCTTTTTCGGCCTTGCCGGCGGCAACCGTCTCGGCCACCAGGAAGGCGGCGTCGGTATAATCGCAGCCGTCCTCGGTGCCGTCGAAGAGAATCTTATTTTCGATCCCCATCTCATCCAATTTCGCGCAAACGGGAGCCAGCCACTCGGTGCCGGCCTTATCACAGCCCAGTACTACCATTTTTTTCGTTCTCCTTTTTCTTTTGATATTCACGCTCTGCCTGCGAAAGTCGGAAATACGCAGGCACCAGCCGCTCCGGCGGCTGTGCCGGAAGCCATGCGGCGGCGTCCGCCACCCCAAGGCCGGTGATGTGATTTTGCTCACTCATAATGATGCGGTCGCCGTCGGCCATATCCGCCAAGAGATAGGCGCCGTCCCCTAAAAGAACCACCGCTCCTTCCAGGGCGGCGATCAGTTCACGGGCCTCCTCCACCGCACAGGCGCGGTCTGCGATGACGGCCTTCGGCTCGCCGTTTTCAAAAGCGTAGCCGCCCATATAGACCTGCTTACAGCGGGCATCCAAAAGGGATACCGCCACCCGGCCGCTCTCCTTTTCGTTGCAGGCCAGGGCCATCAGGGTGGGCACTGCGGTGCAGGGGCGCCCTAAGGCCATGCCCTTGACCAGGCTGCAGCCGATCCGAAGCCCGGTGAAGGAGCCGGGACCGCTTGTGACCGCCAGCTCATCGATCTCTTTTAAGGTGATGCCGGCTTTTTTGAGGGTGCCGTCCACCAGCGGCAGCAGCATCTGGCTGTGAGTGAGGCCTGCATCGGCAAACCCTTCTGCCAACAGCCGCCCCTCCTCGGTCACCGCCACTGCGGCGGTGGTGCCGGCGCTATCGATACTCAGCAATTTCATGCGTCATTCTCCAATCTGATGATCCGCTCGTTTTCCTTTTCGCCGTAGCTCAACGACAGCCGCCAGGCATCGGCGGGGAGCAGATCCTCGATATTCTCGCTCCATTCGATGAGCAGGAGCCCCGCGCCCAGGTAATCGTAATACCCGGTGCTGAAGAGACTATCCTCCCCGTTCACCCGGTACATATCAAAGTGATACACCGGAAAGGGGCCGGTATGATATTCATGGACCATGGCAAAGGTGGGGCTGGTGACCTCGTCCTTGACCCCCAGCGCCTTGCAAAGGTAGCGGGAGAAGGTGGTCTTGCCGGCGCCGAGATCCCCGAAATAGGCCAGGACCTCGCGCCCCTTCAAAAGCGCCGCGATCTCTGCCGCCGCCTGCTCCGTTTCAGCCAGGCTATGGCAAATAAATACTTTTTCCATTGTTTACCTCGATCTGAAAAATACCGAAACGTACCGTACAGGGGGCATAAAAGCCCATACTAATACATTATAATATTGCTATTATAGCATAGTATACACTTATTTGCAAGGTCTGTGCTTTAAAAATAACTTGAGATTTTACGCAACTGTTGTTATAATAGATTATGGAATTTTACGAAAGGAGGAAAAGCGCAGTGTTGGAACAGGCAAAGCTCTTTATACGGCACGTGGTCTCACGGATCGATTGGATCTTAGGTGCCCTCATCGTTTTAGCCAGCTCTTACGGGCTGGTGCTGATCTCTTCGGCCACCGATACCTTCGGCTCCCGTAAGATGCTGATCGTGCAGGCCTTCGGTATCCTGGCAGGGCTTTTTATGTGCCTGGTACTGCTGACCCTGGAGCACGAAAACCTGGCCCGCTTTTCTATCCCCATTTATATTCTTTGCATTTTACTGCTGATCTTTACTCTCATTTTCGGCAAAGAGGTCATGGGTAACAAAAACTGGATCTCATTGGGGCCCATCAACGTACAGCCCTCGGAATTCGTGAAGATCGGGTTTATCCTCACCTTTTCCAAGCACCTTTCCAAGGTGCGGCTGTATATCAATAACATTCGGGCACTGATCCCCTTGGGGATCCACTTTGCCGTCATCGCCGTGCTGGTGGCGATGGAGGGGGATTTAGGAACGACCCTGGTTTTCGGCTTCATCTGCATTGCCATGCTGATGGCCGCAGGGCTCCATTGGGGCTTCTTTGTGGGCGGTATCGCGGTGATAGGAGTCGCTGCACCGTTCATTTTCGACCGGCTGGAGACCTACCAGCAGATGCGGATCTTAGCAGTCTACGACCCCTCGCTGGATCCCATGGGCTTTGGGTATCAGACCCTGCAAAGTCAGATCGCCCTGGGAAGCGGCGGGCTGACCGGTTCGGGGCTTTACGACGGCATTCAGACCCAATACAGCATCCTGCCGGAAAAACAGACCGACTTTATCTTTTCGGTCTGCGGCGAGGAATTAGGTTTCATCGGCTGTTTCTTTGTGATCCTGTTAGAGGTGGCCATCATCCTGCGCCTGCTTTACGTCGCCCGCAACGCGGCAGACCACATGGGAAGCTTCATCTGCGTGGGGCTGGCCGCCATGATCTTTGTGCAGGCGGCGGAAAACATCGGAATGTGCTTAGGGCTACTACCGGTCATCGGCATCACCCTGCCCTTTTTCAGCTACGGCGGCTCCTCGGTATTAGCCCTTTGCATGAGCATGGGCCTTGCCATGAGCGTCAACGCCGGAAGACCCAAAATGCATTTCTTTAAGGATAAATAAGACGATGAAGATCAAAACGAAAAATTTGACCTATAGCGAAGTCTTAGAGCTGACGCCGATGCCCTACCAAAAGCCTCTCAAGCCGATGGTTTTGCTGGCACTGGTGATCCGGGTGCTCTATAAATGTCCCACTGCCTGGCCGAGGGCAAGGACACGCTTCTTACCTGCAAGAACTGCGGCAAGGAATACACCCTCACCGAGGAGGGCTTTATGAAGGCCTTGAGCGGCGAGACGGAATTCCCCCACGTCCCTGATTGGTACGCCTGGCAACGGGAATGTGCCCGCAGAGAACTTCAAGACGGAGATTACCGCCTGCAGTGCGAGATGGAAATTTATGCGTTGATCGATACCAAATGCCTCTACCGGATCGGGGACGGCATGCTGACCCACACCTGCGAAGGGTTCACCCTGACCGGCTGTGACGGAACGCTTCATTACACCCAGGCCCCCGATTTTACCTACTCCCTGAACGCGGATTTTTATTGGTATCAGATCGGGGACGTCATCTCCATCGGCACCTCCAGAATGCTGTATTACTGCATTCCCAAGACCGGGGATATTCCCGTGGCCAAGGCCCGCATCGCTACGGAAGAGCTGTATAAAATGACATGAGGTAACGCAACGGCGTTACCTCATTTTTTAATGTTTTACCATATCTTTATCAACGGTAATGACCGTAAAATAGGTGTGATGATTGGCCCGTACCGCCTCGTCTACCCTACGGCAAAGCTCCTCATCGGAAATCGAATAACCGAAGGGGACCACCAGGTCAAACAGCATATTGGTATGGGTGGTACCCCGCACCAGCCGCAGGTCGTGATACTGCACCCGCTCAAAGGAGGCGAGGATCCCGGCAAGCTCCCGGCGCAGATCGTCCAGCTCGGGATCGTTGGTAACGATGGGGTCCATGTGGATGGTCAGGTGCAGGCCCATGCTTCGGCTCAGCTCCCGCTCAATGTTATCGATCAGGTCGTGGCTTTCCAGCACGTCCTGCTCGGCGGGGACCTCTGCATGGACCGAGGCGAACATCCGGCCGGGGCCGTAGTTATGCACCTCAAGATCGTGAACGCCCACCACGCCTTCGTAACCCATCACCGCGCTTTTGATGCGGTCCGACAACGCCTCGTCGGCACCCTCGCCCAACAAGGGCTGGATGGTCTCTTTCATCAGCACCACGCCGGAATACATAATAAAGATCGCCACGGAAAGGCCCATGATACCGTCGGTATTGTAGCCCACCAGCGGGGTGATCAGCACCGAGACCAGCACCGCCGAGGTGGAGATGACGTCGTTGATACTGTCGCGGAAGTTGGCCCGCAAGGCGTCACTGCCGATGGCCTTGCCCATGGAGCGGTAAAAAAGGCCCTGCCACAGCTTCACCAAAATCGAAAGCACCAGGGTCAGCCATACCAGCCAGGAGGAACTTGCCTCCTCCGGCTTAAAGATCTTGGGGAAGGATTCCTGGCCCAAGGTGAAGCCCACCATCACCATCAGCATGGCGATGACCATGGCCGAAATATACTCCATCCGACCGTGGCCGTAGGGGTGCTCCTCATCGGCCTGGACCGCCGAAAGGCGAAAGCCCACCAGGGTGATCACCGAAGAGAGGCTGTCGGTCAGGTTATTGATGCCGTCCGCAATAATAGCGATGGCGCCGAAAACGGCACCGATGACGATCTTGGCCGCCGCCAACAGCACGTTGGTGACGATCCCCACCGCCCCGGCCACCGCGCCGTAGCGGGCCCGGACCAAGGGATCGGAGGTATTTTGATAATCACGCACAAACAGGCGTTTGATCCACTCTGTCATAAACTTCTCCTAAAGGTGAAATTCAGCCGCACGTTCGTGCGGCTGAAATATATTATTCAGTAGGCATATCGGAATATACCGGGATGACAAAATGTGCTTTGGCATTGGGATCGGTATAAGCCTTTTTGAGGATACTGGCCTCCTTCAAGGGGGCCTGCACGTCGGTCATATAGACCTTATCCTGGAAGCCGCGGAAGCGGAAGAAATAGGGGGTGATGGCACCCTGGTCCAGATACTGATCCTTCACCCAGTTGCCCCCCTCCACGATGGAGCGGAACACGCTGTTCCAGTTGCGGTTTTTAGCATACTCTGCGCCCACGGTGGGGTTGGAATCGTAGCATTGGATACCGAAGAAATTATAATATCCCTCGTAGCCGGTGACGGTGCCCGTAGCAAATTTAGAGGTGCCGTAGCCCGACTCCAAGGCCGCCCGGCAGGCGATATACTGGGGATTCATCAGGATCGACTTGGACGCTGCGTTGAAATACTCCACCGCCTGGTCCTTGGTAATAGCCTTTTCGTTGGCCCAGATAGCGCGGATGCCATCGTCGCTCCAGGTCTCCTGGTCGTAAACATCGATATTCAGCATGGCGAAGATCTTATCCTCGACCAGGTAGTTCAGGGGGTCGATATACGTTTCGTTTGCGGCGCCGTATTTGGCCAGTGCATCCGCATAAGACATCTCCACGTCCACAAAGGTAAAGGTCCAGTTGGGATGATCGGCCTGCAGAGCCTCGATGGCAGCTTTATAACGGGCCGGCATATCGGCGGTCTTCCAGTTCCACTGGATATAGTCCTTATGGACATAGCCTACCCGGCCGGTAGACAGCTGCTCCACCATGCACCAATCGCCCTCGGTCTTGAGATAATACACCCGGGCGTTGCTCAACAGAGTGGCCAGCACCGCGGAATCGGCACTGGGCTCTGCCCGCAGGTTGACCTTGGTGGTCACCTTGGCGCGGGCGTAGGCGTAATCTGCCGCATCGGGATCGGTGAGGGCGATGAGATACTGCCGCTCCTCCCCGTTATTCAAGGTCACATCCAGAGTGATCTTGGCCCGGCCGTGCCCCAGCTTTAGAGCATCGCCCAGCTTATAGGCGGTAGATTTATAGGGGTAATAGGAGGCGTACTGCTCCACCGAAACGGTGAGTGAGGTGAAGCCGGTATATTCGACGATCCGACAGTTTTCAAAATCGGCGGGCTGAGCGAGATAATAATCGGTATCCACATCGAAGTCCAGTTCAAAGCCGCTGACCGTCAAGGTATAATCCTGCAGCATCCGGTGGCAACGGTAAAAAACGCAGGCCGCCTGATGGCGGGGGGCATACTGCTTAGGGTTGAAGTTGCCGTTTTCATCGCCGTTGAAGATGCCGGCTACGTTGCATTTCTGCACGTACTCCAGGCCCCAATCGATCTGCTCCTGATCGTTGAAGGCAAAGGCACCCTCGGTGGTCAGCTCCTTTTGGAAGATGATCTCGATGGCGTTTGCCAGCATTTTGCTCATCTCCTGGCGGTTGACCGGCCGGTTGGGGGAAAACTCGTTTTCAGAGGTGCCGCCCACCAGACCCTTCTCGAAGGCCCAGCTGACCGGGTGCAAAAACCAATCCTCTGCCTTTACGTCGATAAAATGATCGGTGGTATAGCCCTCGGTATCGGCCCCGCAAAGGCGGGAAAGGGCGGTGACGAACTCGGCGCGGGTGATCTGCTCGTCCACACCGAAATAGCTTTCGCTTTGGCCGCCGAACAGCCCCAGGTCAATGGCCCTCGCGACCTCTTCATAGTACCACTGGCTCTTATTGGCCTCAAGGTCGGTAAAATCCTCCGGTTTGGCCGCCGAAACGGGAATACTCAGCAGCAGAACTGCCGCAAGGATAGCGGCAACGGTATGCTTGATCTTATTCAGCCCAGTTATGTGCCACTTTTTGAACATCATCATCATCCTCCAAGGCGTCCAGCAGGAGCTGCATCTTGAAGCGCTCCTTTTCGTCGTTGAGGGCAACATCGTTATCGGCAATACGGGTCACTTCTGCGGTGAGGAATTCGTAACCGGCCTCCTCCAGCGCCTGCCGTACGGCAGAGAACTGCTCGGGTGCGGTCAGGATCTCGTAGGCCTCACCCTCGCCGTCAAAATCGTCGGCGCCGTTATCCAGGGCGCACATCATCAGCTCGTCTTCATCCACGTCTTCTTTATCGACGATCAGCAGACCGCACTGCTTGAACTGCCACATCACGCTGTTGGTGGCACCCAGGTTGCCGCCGAACTTATCGAAGTAATGGCGCAGGTTGGCGGCGGTACGGTTACGGTTATCGGAAAGGCAATCCACCACAACGGCAACACCGCCGGGACCGTAGCCTTCGTAGATGAGGGATTCATAATCGCTGTTATCCTCTGCACCGGCGGCCTTTTTGATGGCGCGCTCGATGTTATCGTTGGGCACGTTGGCCGCCTTTGCCTTGGCAATTACATCGGCCAGGCGAGAGTTTGCATCGGGGTTGGGGCCGCCCTCTTTGACGATCACACTGATCTCACGTGCCATCTTGGTAAAGATCTTGGCACGCTGGGCATCGGTCTTACCCTTCTTATTTTGAATATTATGCCATTTGGAATGTCCGGACATTTGTTTTCGCTCCTTTAAACTTATATATACAACACAAAATAAGTATAGCACACCCTTCGACTGATTTCAACCCTTCTTTTAACAGTTGAAATCTTTACCATTTGGTGATAAAATAAGATCAAAGATTTCAAAAGGGGTTCTTTTTATGAGAAAAAACGTTAAATCTGCCGTTATTTTCGGTATTCTGATCTTTTTGGCGGCGCTGGTAGGCCAGGGCACCGCCTACGGCTACATTCATCCTGCCGACCCGCTGATCCTGCTGGCGGGAATGCTGCTGCCGTTGCCTCATGCCATGGTCAGCGTGGGAGCGGCCAGCCTGTTGGCCGACATTGCCAAGGGCTACTATCTGCTGGCGCCGGTCACCCTGATCATCAAGCTTTTGATGGTGTGGACGGTGAAGCTGCTGTTAAAGACCCGCCCCGCGCAGAAATTCCCCGAGCTTACGACCGCCATCGCCGCACTGATCCCGGTACCGGGCTATTATTTAGCCGAGCTGATCCATCAGCTTTGCACCGGCGGCAAGCTCGCCTCCTTTGCCACCGCCGCCGTCACCCTACGCAAGGATTCTGTGCAGGCAGTGGCAAGCATTCTGCTCTTTATCATCATTTACGATATCTATAAAGGCATCAAGGCCGGGCGGGAGGAAGTCCGCCGGCTCAAGGAGGCCGAAAAAGAAAAAGAGGAGGCACCCCAAGAATGAAAACCCTCCGTTATGCCATCGCAGGCTTTGGCGGGGTAGCCCGTCATCATGCTCTGGCCGCCTACCAAGCAGCATTGCAGTTTGAGCAGGAGGTGGTTCCGGTGCTGGCAGGTCTGATGAGCCGCACCCCCAAGGAAAGCCCCCTGCCCGGGATCCGGCACTACACAGACCTTGAAACCATGGTGTCGGACTGCAAACCGGACTTTTTAGACCTTTGTATGCCCCACCATCTGCGCCGTGAAGCGGTGGAATTCGCCGCCGGACGGGGCTTGCCCGTCTACTGTGAAAAGCCCCTGGCAAACGACCTGGCCGCCGCCGAAGAATTAGCGGCCATCGCCGCTGAGATCCCCACCGCCATGGCCTTTGAATACCGCTACTTCCCGGCAGTAACGCTGATGAAGGAAAACCTTGGACTGATCGGTGATCTTTTTGATTTTAAGGCTTATTTTCTGCACGATTCCTATCTGCTCCCCCGCCCCAAGACCTGGCGGATGACCCAAGCAAACGGGGGCGGCGCCTTACTGGATTTGGGGGTACACCTTTTGGATCTTTTGGCCTACATTCTGGGCCCCCTGCACTATCTGGACGGCGAAAAGGGCATTCAGTTCCCCGAGCGTAACGAGGTGGACGAATTCGGCCGGATGGAGCTGGCCAGTCCTCTGTGCACCGGCACCATCGAGGCCTCTCGCATCCACGCCACCGAGGGCAGCGGCAAGACCATCACCCTGTACGGAGAAAAAGGCAGTCTGACCCTGGATATGGAGCGCCCCTACGAGCTCACGCACTATGATCTGGCCTCCCGCCGAACCACCGTTCTCAGGGCAAGCAACGAGCTGTTGGAGGAACTTATGTACCCCACCCCACGCAACTCCCTTGGGTTCTATCAGGATGCTCACACCTGCTCCCTCATGCACTTCGCCCGATTCCTTTATACCGGCGAGCCGGATCCCCTGATCGCCACCTTTGAGGATGGCCTGGCCGCACAAAAAATTCTTGCCAATATCTTAGAATAAACGTAAACCGCCCGCAGCTTTTGCCGTGGGCGGTTTTCCTTATCAAAATCACGTTTCCATCAAGTGAAAAATTCCTCCGACGGAATACAAATACGCCCGAACTGCCGATCTGCATAGCGATGCAGTTTAAAATTCTTATGCGCATACGGCCAAATGGCGATCTCATAATCTGTGGCAATGCGAATCAAAAGATGGTCGTTCATTTCTGCCAAAAGAGCCTCGTCGGAGATCTCTCGCTTAGACCAATAGGCAACGTAATGACTCAATCCAACCTCTTCGCCGTTGCTCTCTCTTACGTAACATTCCGTCCAGTATCCCTCCTGTGCAATGTATTGCGATTCATCCCCACGAAAGAAATTCAATACGCTTTTTAAATATTCCTCATTGTAGTTATTGTAATCCTCCATCAACGGAATATGACGGAAATGCAACCAATAATCACCATCGGATAACGGTTCTAAGAATACCAGCACTTGTATATCATTCTGGAGCCACTCTTTAATCGATTCCCGGGAGTGAAAAAAACGTTCTCCCCCTTGCTCCAGCACTGCGTAATTTTCTCTTATCTTTATTTCGAATTCCGTTAATTCCCCCCGATAAACGTCAGTGACTACAAAATCAGTCCGCGTGTAGGAACCTCTTCTGCTCCAAACGCTTTCACGCATTCCGGTCGCATAACCAGCGACAATGATTCCATCTTCTCCGATATCCTCCATTACGGATGAATAGGTTGCATATGGTTCCGGCATATCCTGGGCAGTTCCTCCGCTGGAAACGTTCGTGGTCAATTGCATATCGTTTACGTCAAAACGTGCACCCTTTGCAGTATCCGTTGATTTCT
Organism: uncultured Eubacteriales bacterium; assembly: GCA_964383835.1. Lineage (GTDB taxonomy): Bacteria > Bacillota > Clostridia > Oscillospirales > QAKW01 > QAKW01. The sequence goes on along the minus strand of CAYLIT010000024.1, from coordinate 425 downwards.
CACAACCACAGGCACAACAAAGGATCGCAATTACGATCGTAAATAAAAAAACGCGCTTCATAATGTACCCTCCTTTCATAAATCAATACGAATCCCATTTTTGTGAAAACCGTCTATAGTCGATTCCTTGCAAATATCCCGTATCAATAGCCGAATCTTTAAGTGGATTCATCACAGTAATAGAATAGTTCTTATGATTCCACGTTTGATTGTTCATATTGTAATAAAGAAATTTGATTTCGCAGTTCTTCCGGCATACACGTATAGTATGTTTCTAGTTGAAGCGCAGCCAGTGCCATAGGGCGCATAATAAACGGTCGTATTGACCTTGAGGGTGCGCCAGCTGGGCGTGCCGATGGTGATATCCATAGGCATCACCTCTCCGCCTTCTTCGGCACCCTCTTCAATAGGAATCAGAGGCGTTT
>CAYLIT010000023.1:12098-14306 GCA_964383835.1 uncultured Eubacteriales bacterium | reverse complement strand
GTTCCCATTCCGAACACGGTAGTTAAGCAACTTCATGCGGACAATACTTGGCTGGTGACGGCCCGGGAAGATACGTAATGCCGACATAAATAAGGCCGTTCTGAGAAATCAGAACGGCTTTTTTCTTGATTTTGAGGAGTGTGGTAACCATGGAAATCAAATATAATGCCGGGGCAGACCATGATATCTTGTTTGAGCGCAAGAATTGGATGTTTTCCTGCCGTGTAGGCGTTTTGCTTTACAGAGAAGGAAAGCTTTTGCTGCAACGCACAATGGGGGACGATAGCTATGCTATCCCCGGCGGTCACACTTCCTTTGGGGAATATAGTCAGGAAACGCTGGCACGGGAGCTGATGGAGGAGACCGGTGCCGCGATCAATGTGGGTCGTCTGGCTGCCATTGTTGAACTTTTATGGCAGTGGAGAAAGCCTTGCCATCAGGTGAACTTTTATTATCTGGCTGAATTGAAAAACAAGGATGCACTGCCCTCCTATAATTTTTCTGCTCTGGATGAGTTGGGACAGGAGCGAAAAGGACTGGAGTTCTGCTGGGTTGATGTAAAACAATTGGATCAGATCAAAATGCAACCCGCTTGCCTTCAGCCTTATTTGAAGCGATTACCGGAGCACATTATTCATCTGCAGGAAAATCAATTGGAGGATTGACTATGGAGCCTAAGGATTATATCGTTGCAAAAATTGAAGGGGAGTATGCTACCCTTAAAAATATAGAGGACGGCGGTGAGATCTTTATTGCCATGGCCCTTTTGCCGGAAGGATGCGATCTTGGTTCCCGTTTGCATTACGAATGTTTCACCTACACCTTAATTGAATAAACGTAAAGCCCGAACCTTTCCGTTTCGGGCTTTTACCTATTTCAGGTCGCAGGCAAAGATGGTGATCTTCTCGGCACCCCAGGTCTCGTTGAACTGCACCGTGATATTCTTTGCGGTACAATCAAGGGGGATGCGTACAAGTGCATTGTGATTGTCGAGGCTTTCGAAGTTCTTTATGCCGTCGACATAAACAGCAAATTCCTTAACAATGGTATTGGCAACCTTAACCGGAACAAAATCCAGGCCTTGATGGAGTTTTTGAGCAAAAACACGCATCTTTTTGTTGGGTGAGATGGATTCACGACTGAAATCCGGATCCAACTGTATCCTTAATTCGTGAACCACTACCGGCTCCGCAAAATCAAAGCGGATCTCATCGCCCTTTTTCAGAACAATGCAGTTTTCGCCGTCTTTCTCGCGGGGGCGTTCGGTTCCGTTGAACAGGATCGCCTGTTCCTCTGCGGTAAGATTCAGGGTCGCCTTTTTGGTCAGTTCAGGGATCTCGCGCTTAACGCCCGGGAGGAATACACCGTCGCCCAGAATCTCCTGTTGCAGCTCGTGCACATAGCCGTTATTGATCTCGCGGGGCAAGAGACCGTTCTTGATGCAGATCGCTGCCGCATTACCCATAGCCTGGCCCAGCAGAGAGCAGGTTGCCATTACGCGGGTAGAACTTAACGCGGCGTGGGTGGTGCTGATGTTTCGGCCGGCAAAAAACAGATTGGCAATATTTTTAGAGTATAGCACCCGATATGGAATTCCGTAGGGAGAGGGGGCGGGGAAGAGCTTTGATGGTACCTCATTGATTCCAATGGCGTGGATCCCTTTCGGGTTGTGGTCGTCCATGGGCCATCCGCCGTATGCAATGACATCTTCAAAAATGCCACCCGTTTCCACATCGTGCTGGGTCATGATATGATCGCCGATGTAGCGTACCGATTCCCGTTTTCCGGGCAAAAAGCCGACCCATTCCAGTTCCCAATTTTCGGCGCCGTGATCGCCGCGGTTTTTAATATGGTCCCAGATGCCGAAGGCTACCTTCAGCAGCTCGTCTCGGATCGTTTCAGCGTTGGCGATGGCTTCGCTGTCGCCACCCAATTCGATCCACCATAAATTGGTTCCGCTTGTGCCGATCTGATGATCGCGGATGGTGGAATACTGAATATCTTTATTGGCGGCAGAAAAATCCGCATCGGTCTCGTAAACGTTTGCCCATTCCGGCGGAATGAAGGGGACGAGATGATCGGTCTCTCTTGCCTGCAAAAGGCAGCTCATCCCCATGGTGCAGCCATCTGCTTTTTCGTGGGCGATCTCCTCTTGAAATTCGCTTCTTGCTTCGCGGCCGATTCGATGCAAAGCACCGCTCAAGGGAG
>CAYLIT010000023.1:0-12088 GCA_964383835.1 uncultured Eubacteriales bacterium | reverse complement strand
CACTGAGTCGCCGGAGCAATCGGCAAAGTATTTGGCGTAAACCGTGTGATAGCTGTAGGTGGTCAACTGCCAGGCGGTGACTGCGGTGATCCGATCTTCGTCACACTCCGCATCCAGAACGGAAGTGTTCAGCAGGAGGGTGATGTTTTCGTTTTCTTTGACCTTGCCAAATAAAACCGTATCCCAAAGGGGACGTGCAAGGGTGGGGTTGCAATAGATGTTTTCTTCCTCAAATTCGGAAAGGATACCGGTCTCACGGTTGAATTTGCCGTGTGCGCCCCGTACCCACATCTTGATCTCAGAAGAACTGTTACCACCCAGCATCGGGCGATCCTGAATAAGGACGACCTTGGCGCCTTTTCTTGCCGCCGTCAATGCGGCAATGGTGCCGGAAAGACCACCTCCCACAACGCAGAGATCGCAGTGATATTCGTATGTTTTGAATGGTGTTTTCATTCGCTACGCTCCTTCAGCATTTTCATCAGGGGACGGGGATCGTTGGCAGTGATCAACGAAGCGCCTTTATCGAGGCATAATTGAACATCCTCTGGGGTATCGGCACAGTACATATGCATCGGCCAACCCTTTTTTTGATAAAAATCAATCAATTCGGAACGGACAAGCTTCATATCGATTCCAAATTCATCGTAGTAACTGTAGGTATCTTCCTCAAAATCTTCTTTCATGCGAAAATCGGCATAACCCAGAGTGCGACCGTTATATTTGGTCTTGATGTATTTGATGATCCGTCCGTTGAATGCATAGAAATAAGCGGTGTCAAAAAAGCCGTATTTCTTTAAGAGCGCAACCGTTAAGTCTACGTTTTCCTCGGTGTAGGTCTTGATCTCAACACCAAGAAGGATATGCGGATATTTTTCACGGCAAAGCTTCAGCAGCTCTTCTAAAGTCGGAACGGTGATGCCCTGCCCTTTAAATCGATCTCCGAAAACGTTGGTACAAACAGGCTCTAAACGTTTGACCTCGGCAAGGGTCATATCCTTAATTTCACGATCCACGCCGCAGGTGCGCAAAGCGTTATAATCATGCATTAAAACCGGAACCTTGTCCGACGTGAGATGTACATCAAATTCAATGACATCGACACCGAGCTGAATGGCGGCTTCAAAAGAGATAAGGGTATTTTCGGGGTATTCGGCGCGGAAGCCGCGGTGCCCTTCGACCAGAACTTTTTTCATGCTTCTTCTCCTTTATAACGCTTCGCAAAGCTCGTCCATGATTCCAAGATCCCAGGCTAGGCGGGATAACACGTATTTATCGCGGATATCCTTGGTCGCCATGAAGACCTTGGGCAAAAGGGTAGTATCCTCTTCTGCGGGGATCTCAAGCCGCGTCAGCAACTGCACGAATTCGTTGTATTTCGGCAGTTCCTCCCGCATGATCTTCAGAATCTCGTTCCAATTTTCAAGGATGACGGTAAGGCGATCCCGGTGCTTTTCAAGATCATATTTCTTTTCCTTAGCCTCTTGGGCGATCATGGCTTCAGCACCCTTGCCGAGCAGCTTGCGCAGTTCTTCGCTCCAAGCGGAAAAATCAAAGGATGCGGCATAGTTTAACGCCTTTTCTTTATCGGGTATGACGGTACGAAGCTTTTCATACAGCTTCAGCGCCAGAAGAGTCCCGTTGGCGCATTGGATGCCGTGCAGATTGACCTTGGTGCCGAATTCTAATCCTCGCATATCCCAGATATGAGAAAAATAATGCTCCACACCAGAGGCCGGACGGGAGACTCCGGTCAGACTCATGGCGATGCCGCAGAGCAAAAGACCGTCGAATACCGCACCCACCGCGGCATCGTCCCGCTTCAGCAAGCCATCGGCGTTATCGACGCATTTTTTTAGCGCCTCCCGCACCAATGCGGCGGCCTCTTCGTGGTAAAATTCACCGGTGATGAGATGCCCGATCCGCCATTCACAGATGCTGATGTACTTGGCGAGCATATCGCCGAGGCCTGCTTTCAGCATAAGCAGGGGAGCGGTCTTTAAAAGGTCGGTGTCACCGATGATGACGTCGGCCGCCTTGGAGGGGAGCGACACCTTCAGTCCGTCCATTTCCATGGAGGAGGTCGCCGAAGCATAGCCGTCCATGGAGGGAGCGGTCGCCACTACTACGTAAGAGGAGCCGGTCACGTTGGCAAGGATCTTGCCGATATCGTTCAGCACACCGGAGCCCAGCGTTATCACCGTATCACAGGTGGTGTCGATATGCATGACCGCAGAGCCCACCGCGTGCTCGTCGGGGGTCAACGCTTTTTCGTTGAAAATATAAGTAGAATGAGGAATTCCGGAAAGAAGACCTTCCAGCAGTTCCCCCGCCACACCGTAGGTATTGACGTCTGCCAACAGAAAAGCCTTTTTGGTTCCCAGCCTTTTTAATTCTTCCGGCAAAGCTTGGATGGCGCCTTTTCCGGTCACCACATTTTTGATGCCGGAGGTGCGTTCACTGCCGATCCGCCGTTCGATCTCTTTCAGATTCATATGATCACCTCTTGCTTTCATTATAATAAAAGCTGATTAAAAATCAATGTTTGCGAATAATCTTGACACGATGCGCACAATTTGATTATAATTATGAGTGAGAATGAGCGAGAGGTGATCAAATGTCGGTCTTTCAGCGCGAGGAACAATATATCCGGCTCCTTACCGAGCGGGAGCATACCGTTAAAGAGCTATCGGAAAAGCTTTTCATCAGCGAGCCCACCGTCCGGAGGGATATTATTGTTTTAAAGGGCAAGGAGCTTTTGGATTGCAATCGCGGAACCGTTCGGTTAAAGACTCGCTATGCGGATCAGCGGATCCCGTTGTTTATCCGCGATCTGGAATGTAACGAAGCCAAAAAAGAGATCGCCTGCAAGGCGATCCGTTATATTAAGGACGGCGACGTCATCATGCTGGATGCCTCCACCACCGCCTATCATTTACTGCCACGGCTTACTTCTTTCAAAAATATTTTGCTGATCACTAACGGTGCCAAGACTGCCATCGAGGCGGCCTCCATGGGGATCAAAACCATCTGCACCGGCGGAGAGATGACCCTCGAATCCTTTTCGTATGTGGGAACGGATGCCGAAAAGCTTCTGCGGCAGTACCATGCAGACGTTGCCTTTTTCTCTTGCCGCGGTATTTCGGAGGAGGGGATCATTACCGATAACTCTATTCTGGAAAATTCCATCCGCCGTATTATGTTGGAAAACGCACAAAAAAGTTATTTGCTATGTGATCAGACCAAATTCGGTACCACCTATCTCCATGCTCTCTGCCGCCGGGAGGACCTGGACGGCATTATCAGCGATTAAAGACGCCCCGCCATTTTGACAGTCTGAAAAGAACGGAAAGCCATCGGCTTTCCGTTCTTTTTCTATACCGCCGGGATGCAGCCTCCCGTTCGGGGGAAAGAACTGTGCTTTGCTTGCATTTGCGGTTTTGGGTCCTGCTGCGCGGAGGGTCCGAAACACGAAAAAGCACGCTTTCCACTTTTGCAAAACGGTGTTGTCGGGAGCGTATCTCCCTATTGTGATACTGCGTCGGTCTACCCACCGTTTTTTAAAAAACAGACCGCGCCTTTTTCGGGGCACACAGCGCCCCTTTCTCTTGCGAAGAACCGTTCTTCGCGCTTCCTTCTGTCCGCGGGGGACGATCTTATTATGTGTGGGGGATAAAAAAATATGCACCGTAAAAACGATGCATATTTTGGAAAATCAATCGTCTAACTTGGGAAGCACCAGACCTTTGAAATCTGGCTCAAAGGGTTTGGGTGGGGTGCGGCGCAGAGGAGAATAAAGGAATTTTTTGCAGGTATGATCAGCATGGACCAGGCCTTTTTTTGAGCAGATGATATCATCGGTGCCGTGGATGGCATTGCCGTGTTCGCAGTAGGCGCAGATTTTTTCAATTTCCTTTGAAAAGATCATCGTTTTCCTCCTCTTTTTAGTCTACTCTTGACATTATACTCCGTATTTCGCTATTTGTCAAAATAATTTTACGATTCCGCAAAAGAGCGGCATTCCGACGGCATAAACGCATTTTCCTGCCACCATCGGCAGAATGGGTAACTGTTCCTCGGCAAGGTAGGCGGCGTTCTGCAAAAGCACCGAGCAACCGGAAAAGCCGATCATGGCGGCAGCAAGGAGAAGCCCGCCCCGCAGGCCGCCGGTCAGTTCCAAAAAGCCGTAAAGATAGTCAAAGTACGGAAAGCCTTGAAGCAATGCCGCCAGCATGGCAAAAAAGGTGATATAGCCGGTGAGGGTCAAAGCGCCCAGCGCGGCGCCGGAAAAGCCGGATGCCATCGCAGAAAGCAGTTTTTTGTCCTCCGTCGGCGGGGGCACGGTATTCTTAAAAGCACCGCCCAAAAGGCCGATCAACAGCGAGATCAGCGTTTGTCCCATCAATAGCAGAACGCCTTCGCCCGAATCGCCCAAAAGCTTTTCGCCGGCATAGACCACCAAAAAGGCGGGAGATGCGTTGGCACAGCAGGCGGAAAGCCGCACCGTCTGCTCTTTGGGGAGCAACCCTCGCTGATAGGTGCGGACAAGGGTCTTGATCCCCAACGGAAAGCCGCAAAGATGGGAGGTAAGCCAGACCGTCCAGGCGGTAGGGAGGGGGATGTATTCCGAAAGCTCACCGATCATCCCGCAGACCACCATGGCGGGGAACAGCGCCGGCAGTACCCGGCGATAGGCCAGGTTCAGTCCCTGCCGCACTCCTTCGGCGGCAGTGCTTCCTTTGAGCAACAGGACCGGCAACAGCAGGAGCAATAAAAACGTAAAAATGATTTTTGCATATTTTTTCATGGTAATATTTATGTTCCGCTCATAGAAATAATACGCAAACACAAATGATCCGAGCCTGCCTGAAATGGTAGAATTTCGGCGCTTTTCGGCTTGTCGAAGATTTGTAGGCGTCGGCCTTACAAACTTCTTCGCACCAAAAATCATCCGAAATTCCGCTCGTTTTCAGGTCGAAGAATTTTAAGGGAGCGGATTTTTTGGATTTGCAAGGCATAAAACGCCGTTAATCCTGCCGGATTAACGAGTATCTTAACACAGCAAAGGCGAAGATCCGCCCCCTTAAAATCAGGCTCGGATCATTTGTGTTTGCGTACCGAAATGAGGGATCATAATGAGAAGAAAAATAAAACGCAAAAAACATGAGACCGGCGCCGTGAAGCGTTTTTTGCGCTGTATGGATCTGCCGGAATTTGCTACGGGGCTGGATGAATGTATCGAGATCTGGGGCGGTAACACCGTGCAGATCGAGGGTGCCAAGGGAATTCATACCTATGAGCGGGAGGTGGTCAAGATCGATATGAAAAAATATCTTTTGGCGCTTTACGGTTCGGATTTTGACCTGGCCCATTTCGACGACGGCGGCCTGCGGGTCACCGGCAAGCTTACCCGGCTGGAATGGGAGGGACTCTCGTGAAGGATAGAACGGCATTCTGGGGCGGTAGGGTAGAGGTAGAGGCCAAAAGCAATCAGATCGAGCAGTTTATCAATCTGTTGCACCGCCACCGCATTCCCCTGCGTGCACCCCGCAGAATGGAGGACGGCAGCCTGCGGTTTATGATGCCCTGCCGCTCCTTTAAACTTTTGAGAGCGCCGGCCTTCAAGACCGGCACCCGGGTGAGGATCCTTAAAAAACGGGGACTTTTTATGGTGATTCACCCCTTTCGTAAGCGTTGGGGGCTGGTGGTAGGACTGGCGTTGTTTTTAGGGCTGGTGTTTTACAGCTCCTGCTTCATCTGGCAGATCGAGGTGGTGGGGTGCGAAGAGACCTCCACTACCCAGATCCTTGCCGATCTGGCCGTGATGGGCTTGGATATCGGGTGCCGCAGGACTATTGAGGTGGAAGCCATCGAAAATCGTTACCTCACCGGCAATGAAAAGCTTTCCTGGATGTCCATCAACGTCCGGGGCACCACCGCTTATGTGGAGGTGCGGGAAAAGGGATTGAAGCCGCAGGTGGTGGATCTCACCGTCCCCAGCAACATCTATGCCGCCCGGGATGGGGTGATCCTTTCGATCATGGATTACGGCGGGACCCGTCAGGTGCAGGTGGGGGAGCCGGTGTCGGCGGGGGATCTTTTGGTCAGCGGCGATTGGACCGATAAATACGGTGTCCGCCATCTGACCCGCTCCATTGCAACGATCAAAGCCGAAACACAGCACGAAACCATCGTGACCGTGCCTTTGAGCGAAAAGATCCGTGAAAAAACCGGCAAAAAGCGAAATTATTTCTCAATTTCTTTGGGGAAGTTCAACTTTCCTCTTTATTTTACGCAAAAAATATCATATAATGAATATGATACCATGGTGGAGGACTATCCTCTCAAGCTTGGCTCCTTTGCCTTTCCCATCCGTCTTCACCGAACGCGGATCGAAGAGGTGGCGGTCACAGAGCTCACCCGCACCGAAGGGGAGGCAGAAAGCGTAGCCCTTTCCCGGCTTGGCTTTTTTGAAGAGGATCTCTTGGCAAACGCCACGGTACGCAGGCGCGAACTGCAAAAAACGCTCACGACAGACGCCTTGCAGATCAGCGCAACATTTTATTGTGAAGAGGAGATCGGTGTAGAACTGCCGATCAAAACGGAGAATGCAGAAGAATTTTAAAAATCCCGAAATTGCCTTGATCCCGGTGGTGTTCGGCCCCTTTGATGAAAACGCCGGGATCCTGGAGACTGAATTGGACGTACGGCTGATTAACCGGGCAGAGCACCTGGTGCTCTCCGGCGAGGAGCCCAACGTGGAGATGGCCTGCGTGGTATTGGATAATCTTTTTTCATTAGCCGCCCGCGGGGAGCCGATCGATGCGCAGAAGGTGCGCTATCTCATCAACCTTGCCCGGGAGGATTCCGGCTGTAACGTGGTGGAGGCGCTGGATGAGTGCATCTGCATCACCACCCGTGGCAAGCCCATCAAGGCCAAGACCATCGCCCAAAAGAATTATGTGGAATGTATTCATAAAAACGTGGTGACCTTCGGTGTGGGACCTGCCGGTACCGGTAAGACCTATCTTGCGGTGGCCCTGGCGGTCTCAGCCTTGAAAGCTAAGCAGGTCAGTAAGATCGTACTGACCCGCCCTGCAGTAGAAGCGGGGGAGAAGCTGGGGTTTCTGCCCGGCGATCTCCAAAATAAGGTAGATCCCTATCTGCGTCCTCTTTACGACGCACTTTTTGAGATGCTGGGGCCTGAGACGGTGGCGGGGCTGATGGAAAAGAACATCATCGAGATCGCTCCCCTGGCCTATATGCGCGGCCGTACCCTGGATGACAGCTTCATCATTCTGGACGAGGCACAGAACACCAGCCGGGCGCAGATGAAGATGTCCCTGACCCGTTTGGGCTTCAACTCCAAGATCGTGGTTACCGGCGACCCCACCCAGATCGACCTGGACGGTAAGCCCTCCGGCCTGATGCACGCCCTGAAGATCCTGAAAAATATCGAACAGATCGGGATCCATAAGTTTGAAAAGAAGGATATCGTCCGCCATGCTCTGGTGCAGAAGATCGTGGACGCCTACGAGAGGAAGAATAATGAAAGTAATCGTAACCATGGAAGAAGCGGCGCATGAAGCGCTGATCCAAAGCGCGGTAGAGGCGGCTTTGCATTATGAGGAGTTCCCGCAGGATGCCGAGGTAGAGGTACTGTTTGCGGATTTGGAAGAGATTCATGCTATCAATCTGGAACAGCGTGGAATCGACCGCTCCACCGACGTGCTGTCCTTCCCTATGGAAGAGGATCCCTTCACCGCAGAACCCGACCCCACCACCGATGCGGTGTTTTTGGGGAGCATGGTGCTCTGCCTGGATAAGGCAAAGTCCCAGGCGGAGGAATACGGTCATTCCTTTGAGCGGGAGCTGGCCTTTTTGACGGTACATAGCGTTCTGCACCTGCTCGGTTACGATCATGAACTGGGCGAGGAAGAGGAAAAAGAGATGTTCCGCCGCCAGGAGGAGATCTTGAAGGGAATGGGGCTGACACGATGAGAAGTTTACTGAAAAGCTTTCACTACGCCCTTCGCGGGATCGGCTTTAATTTGGCGTACGAGCGCAACTACCGGATCCATTGCTTTGCGGCGCTGACCGTCTTTCTGCTGGCTGGGCTGTTTTATGATTTCAGCAGTGCCGAATGGGGCGTACTGATTTTGCTGGTTACCACCGTCATTGCGGCAGAGAGCCTGAATACCGCCATCGAGCAGACCGATAATAAGATCACCCGCGAGCATTCCCGCAAGATCCGCCATGCCAAGGATTCCGCCGCCTCGGCGGTGTTTATCGTGGCGGTGGGCGCAGTGTTTGTCGCCTATCATTTATTTTGGGATCCGGCGGTTTTTGCGGCGATCTTTGCCTGGTTCGGCATCTGGTATCGGCTTTTGGGGCTGGTGCTTTATATCGCAGTGATGCTGTTCTTTATTTTCTGTAAAAAAACCTATAAAAAGGATTAAAAATCATGTCAACCAAAACTGTTTTTGCTACCCTGATGGGTCGCCCCAACGTGGGCAAATCCACCCTTTTAAATAAGATCATCGGCGAAAAGATCTCCATCGTTTCGCCCAAGCCCCAGACCACCCGTACCCGCATCACCGGGATCCTGACCCGGGATGAGGTGCAGTTTGTTTTTATGGACATGCCCGGCTTTATCACCGGTAAGAGCGGCCTTGGGAAGCGGATGGAGCAGACGGTGAGCGATACGGTGGACGAGGCGGAGATCGCCATCTTCGTTTCGGAGGCCAAGGCTCCCAACGATGCCGAAAAACGGATGCTGGAGCGGCTGAAAAAAATGGGCATTCCCGCCTTTCTTGTAATCAATAAGGTGGATGCCATCCCTAAAGAAAAGATCCTTGCCGCCATTTCTGCGTTTATGAATGAATTTGAATTTGATGCGGTGATCCCTCTTTCTGCCCGTACCGGCGATGGGGTAGACCTGCTTTTGAAGGAATTAGAGGACCGTGCAGAAGAATCACCCTTCTTCTTTGACCCCGAGCAGATCAGCGACCAGCCCGAGGCGGTCTACGCCTGTGAGGTTGTGCGTGAAAAGATGCTGTATCTTTTAGGACAAGAGGTCCCTCATGGCGTTGCCCTGGCGGTGGATTCCTTTGAGGAAGAGGAGGGGCTGATCTCCATTTACGTGGTGATCTATTGCTCCAAGGACTCCCATAAGGGTATCATCATTGGTAAGGGCGGCGCTAAGCTGAAAGAGATCAGCAGTAAAGCCCGTGAAGAGCTGGAAAAGCATTTCGGCTGTAAGGTCTATCTGAAATGCTTTGTGAAGGTCAAGCGGGATTGGGAAAACAACGCAGGCCTTCTGGATTCCTTGGGCTTTACCCAGGAGTAAAACCAATAATTACTATCACTTTTTGACCGCGTGAAAGGTACAATAATAATGAGGTGATAGTAATGGATCAAAAGGACGCATGGAAATGCTTTGAAAATACCGGCAGCGTAGAGGCGTATCTGCTTTACCACGCGCTGGAGGAGAAGGAGAAACAACCGGGATATGACATGCAAGGTCAAGGGTATTCTGCTGCGGATGGGTCAGACCGTTCATGAAGAGCGGGTACTGACCATCCTGACCGAGCGGCAGGGCTGTATCACCGTCTTTGCCAAGACCAGCCGTAAGAAAACGCAATACGACCAGTTCTACTACGGCGAGTGGGTGCTTTACGAGACCGCCGGCGGGAATTACCTGTTGAACTCCTTCTCATTAGAAGAGCCCTTTCACGAGCTGAAGGAACGAATGGAGAACACCTTTTTGGCAGGATATTTTGCTCAGGTGGTGCTGTATTTTTGTAAAGGTGTCCCGGGTGAGACCGGTGCACTTTTACCCCTTTTGCTGAACGGGCTGTACTTATTGGGGCGTGGCAAACCGCCCCGGCTTGTGAAAAGCGTTTTTGAATTAAAGACCATGCAGTTGATGGGCTATTGTCCCACGCTGGCCGATTGCGGCCACCCCGGCAGTCTTTTTAATTTAGAGGACGGCAGTATTTTGTGTGAGAGCTGCGGTCTTTCGGCCAAGGCGGTGCCGGTCACCGGCAGTGTGATGGCGGCCTTGACCCATATTTTGAACAATCCCCCTGCAAAGGCTTTTGGCTTTACAGTTCCAAAGCAAGAATTGGTGCGGCTCTCCAAGCTGACGGAGGCGTTTATGCTCTATCACTTGGAGGTCAAAGCCTCCGCATTAGACCTTTGGAAAACGGTATATGAGGACGAAGAATGAGCAATAAAAACCTGTTTTATTATAAAAAATCGCTGGGCGCTTTGGAATATTTCAAGGTGCTGGAGCAGGCGGCCAAGCGCTGCGTGACCGAAGAGGCGGCAACCCGCTTGCGGGAGCTGTTGCCTCTTTTTCCTGCGCCCTGCGCTAAGCTGCAGATCGAGCAGACTGCGGCAGCTATGCAGCTTTTGGAACGCAGCCCCCGCTTTCCGCTGAATCGCCTATCCGAAAACCTGCCCCTCTACATAAGTAAGGCGGGCAAGGGTATCACTCTCGGAAGTATTGAACTGATGGCGGCGGGATCTCTTTTAAAGACCGGCCAGGATCTTATTCGCTATTACGGCGATAAGAATTTCGATACTCCCTCACTGGATCTCTTTTTCGATCAGCTTTACGAGGATCGTAAGCTTTACGAACAGATCGACCGTACCTTTATTACCGAAGAGATCATAGCTGACGATGCTTCCCCGGCGCTGGCTTCTATCCGCCGTAAGATTGCATCTACCGCAAATGGTATTAAAAGCCAGTTGGAAAAATATATCCGCACCCCCGAGGTGGCTAAGGCTTTACAGGAGCCTATCGTCACTCTGCGTTATGACCGCTATGTTGTACCGGTTCGTGCCGATAACCGTGGCGAGGTCAAGGGTCTTTTGCACGATACCTCCAACAGCGGCGGTACCCTGTTTATTGAACCTTTCTTTGTGGTAGAGGGGAATAACCAGATTCGTAAACTGGAAGCAGAAGAAAAGGTCGAGATCGCCCGGATCCTGGAAGAACTGACCGAAAGGATCACCGAGGTTGCAGTGCCTTTGTTGACCTCGTATAGAACGATTGTTTCACTGGATATGGTGTTTGCTAAGGCAAAATATGCCGGCGATGCCCATTGCACTCCGCCTGTTCTTACAAATAATAAAACCATCGATATCAAGGGCGCTCGCCACCCCATGATCCCCAAGGAAACGATGGTTCCCTTGAATATTGAAATGGGCGGCGGGATCGATACTATCGTCATCACCGGCCCCAATACCGGCGGTAAGACCGTGTTTTTAAAGACCTTAGGGTTATTGAGCCTGATGGCAAAGGCCGGTTTCCCGGTCCCTGCAGAAGAAGCGAAGATCTATATCTTCGATCGGGTGTATGCGGATATCGGGGACGAGCAGTCCATTGAGCAATCTCTTTCCACCTTTTCTTCGCATTTGAAAAACATTCGTAATATCATGCAGCATAGCGATAGCGAAAGCCTGGTGCTGTTTGATGAGCTTGGCAACGGTACCGACCCGGTAGAGGGTGCGGCGCTGGCTGTTTCGGTCATCGAGCGGCTCAGACAAGGCGGCTCTTATGTGGCGGCTACTACGCACTATACCGAGCTTAAGACCTACGCTCTTTCTCACCAAGGGGTACAGAACGCCTCTTTTGCTTTTGATCTGGATACCCTGAGCCCCACCTATCGTTTGCAGGTTGGGATCCCCGGTAAGTCCTACGCCTTTGAGATTTCCCGTCACTTGGGGCTGTCGGAGGACGTTATTCGTGATGCAGAAGGTCGGGTAGGGGAAAGCGACCGTCAGTTAGAGGTGGTCATCGACCGCCTCCAACAGGAAAAGAACCGCTATGAAGAACAACTCGGTAACCTTGGCGCAGAACGTCTCGCACTAAAAAAAGAGCGGGATGCTTTGGCGGAAGAACGCAAAAAACTGCTGGCAGGCGCCGACCGTGAGGTGGAGGATGCCCGGCGTAAAGCACGTCTGTTGATTGAAAACGCCCGCCGTCAGGCCGATGCTTTTATGAAAGAATTGAAAGAAAAACAGGATAAGCTGGATAAAGCTACCGTCCAAGCTCTGCGTAGCGGTGTCAAAAGCGGCT
>CAYLIT010000022.1:5189-14459 GCA_964383835.1 uncultured Eubacteriales bacterium | reverse complement strand
AAATCGTGTAACGGCTTAAACCCGTTCGGGGGTTCGAATCCCCCTCTCTCCGCCATAAAAAGAACCACCCCGATGGGGGTGGTTCTTTTAATTTCGTCGATCGGGGGATCGAACCTATTTGGGTTCGTTGAGGCAGCCGCAAAGCCGCGACAGGCTTTGCGGACTGCCGTGTCTCGAGCAGTGCCGATTTTTCGTTGCCGCTCGGAGCGGTCGAAAAATCAAACAGCGCAGAGTATCCCCCTATGTTTCGTAACTGAGAATTATGAACCGATTCGGACGGCTTTTACTTTCTCCTCCATAAAAATCCTTGACCTCACCGCTTTAATGTGTTAAAATATTGAACATATTTTTTAGGAGGGTAATTTTATGGACGGACATACAATACAGATCCTGATCGCCATGGTCATCTATATGGCCGCGGTCATCCTGATCGGTGTGGTTTATGCCAAACGCGCTAACAAAAACTCTGAGGAGTATTTTCTTGGTGGCAGATCGCTGGGCCCCTGGGTCACGGCGATGAGTGCCGAGGCCTCGGATATGAGCGGTTGGCTTTTAATGGGTCTCCCCGGCGTAGCTTACTGGTGCGGTCTGGCGGATGCCTTCTGGACTGCCCTTGGGCTTGCTGTAGGTACATATCTCAATTGGCTGATCATCTCCAAGCGGCTGCGCCGTTACAGCGTACGCGCCAACAATTCCATTACGTTGCCGGAATTCTTTTCTAATCGCTTCCGTGAGAAGAACAAAACCATCATGCTGCTGGCAGCTGCTTTTATTTTGATCTTCTTTACGGTTTATGCCGCAAGCTGTTTTGTGACCTGCGGTAAGCTGTTTTCCACCCTGTTCGGCGCGCCTTATGTGGTGATGATGATCGTGGGCGCCGTCTTTGTGTTGCTGTACACCCTGTTGGGCGGCTTTTTAGCCGAGAGCGCATCGGACTTCATGCAGGCGATCGTCATGATCCTTGCCCTGGCGCTGATCGTTGTTTTGGGTACCGTGAAAGCGGGCGGCATCGGCACGGTGATCGCCAACGCCAAAGAGATTCCGGGTTTCCTGGAGTTCTTCGGCCTGGCTTCTCCCATGGTAGACGAGGCCGGTCAGCAGATCGTAGAGGCCGGAAAGCCGTTGTTTGGACCGGCTTCCAAATACGGACTTCTGACCGTTTGCTCCATGCTGGCGTGGGGTCTTGGCTACTTCGGCATGCCCCAGGTTTTGCTGCGCTTTATGGCCATCCGTGATGAAAAGGAGTTGGATCGCTCCCGCCGTATTGCCATGGTTTGGGTGGTGATCTCGTTGGCGGTTGCCGTGGTGATCGGAATTGTGGGCCGTCAGCTGTATCCCGTGGAGCATCTCACCAAGTCTGCGGCAGAGAATATCTTCATCACCCTGGCGACTAATTCCCTGACACCCATCTTGGCCGGCTTTGTGATGGCCGGTATTCTGGCGGCGACCATCAGCTCTTCCGATTCTTATCTGCTGATCGCGGCCTCCGCCTTTGCCAAGAACATTTTCCAGGGCATCTGCAAAAAGAATGCTTCCGATAAGCAGGTCATGTGGATCTCCCGTATCACCCTGTTGGTGCTGGCCGGCATCGGTATTGTCATCGCGTTGGATGAAAACAGCGTCATCTTCCAGATCGTTTCCTTTGCCTGGGCCGGCTTCGGTGCCACCTTTGGTCCTCTGATGATCTTCTCACTGTTCTGGAAGCGCATCAATAAGGCCGGTGCCATCGCCGGTATGGTCAGCGGCGCAGGGATGGTCTTCCTGTGGAAACTGGTCATCAGCAAGCTGGGTGGCGTCTTTGCCATCTACGAGCTGTTGCCCGCCTTCGTCTTCTCTGCGATCTGCATTGTGGTGGTCTCCTTGCTGACCAAGGCACCCTCCAAAGAGATCGAAGAGGATTTCGAGGCTGTTCGCGCAGGTCAGGTTGAAGAAGCGTAATCATAATCAAAAAATCCACCCGTCATGGGTGGATTTTTTTGCTGTCTTTTGTTAAAATATAAAAAATGGAGGGATGAACATGGAAAAGTTTGACGGATATCTGATAGCGTCTGATATTGACGGTACCTTCAAAGGACGCGGAAGCGAAGCCAAAGCAATCACTGCCGAAAATTTTCGGGCGGCGCAGTATTTCATCGCAAACGGTGGCCGGTTCACCTTTATCAGCGGCCGGTCGGTGAGTTTTTTGCCCGAGATGGGCTATCTTCCCATTATCAATGCCCCGGCTTGTCTTTATAACGGCGCCTTGATTTACGATTATCAGACGGAACAGACGCTGAAGGACGTGCGGCTGGGGTTCCGTTTGCAGGATTTTTTAGAGGCGATCGACGAGAAAAAGGCGTTGGTCCAAACGGTGCGGATCTATCCCGATCTGATGGGGGAACCATTGGTTTTACGGGATGATTTTATTTTGCCGAAGGTTGCCGATCAACCGACACCCAAGCTGATCTGTACCTTTGAAACGCCGGAAAAGGCGGCGGAGTTCCGTAGCTTTGCGAGCGGGCTTCCGTTTTTGAAGGATTCCTATATTTCCCAATCCTGGCCCGTTGGGGTGGAGATCAACGCGGCGGATGCCACCAAGGGTCATGCGTTGCAATTTATTAAAGAATACTTAGGCGATATTCATACCGCCATCGGGATCGGGGATTACGAAAATGATCTCAAGCTTTTGGAAATGGCGGATATCGGCGTCGCCGTGGGAGACGGAATGCAGATCTTGAAGGACGCGGCGGATTGGGTGGTCAAACCCAATGAAGAGTGCGCCGTGCGGGATCTGATCGAACGATTGGAAGATAAAATCGATAGGGGAATAATGAGATGAAAAAATTTGTTCCGTTGAAGGACGTACCGTATACAAAGGTGATCTTTGAGACCGATCTTTGCAAGGACGTGGACGACGTGGGCGCACTGGCATTGTTGTGCGATGCGGTTCATCGGTATCCTATTGATTTGGCAGGCATCTCGGTCAACGTGAACGGACCGGGGGAGGCCGCGGCGGCAGATATGCTACTGGAACGGTTCGGTTTTCCGCAATTGCCCGTCTGCGTCTGGAACGGGGAATTTTTGAACGGGGGCAATGACTCTTCTTACGTGGACTATTTAAGCAGTATTTTGCCCGAAGAACGCAGAGCAACTCTTCGCCCCCAAGAGCCGATAGAATTTTACCGTAACCTGTTATCCTCTGCCGAGGATGGCGGGGTGGTGGTGATCTCGGTGGGCTTTTTCTGTAACCTGAACGCGGCGTATCAGGCTATGCCCGAGCTGTTTGCCCGGAAAGTGCGTACGGTGGTGGCCATGGCAGGAAGCTTTGGCGAAAAGCCCGGGTATAAAGAATATAATATTAGAAAGATGCCCGGTCATGCCCACCGTTTTCTTACGGACTACCCCGGCGAGATCTTGTGCCTTCCCTCGGAGGCAGGGGAGAAGGTGCTGACCGATCTGCGGGCCTGGCCTGCCGATTGCAAGGATCCCGTATATGAAAGTTATCGCATCTATACTAAGGAAAAGCTGACCCGTCCCAGCTGGGATCTTCTGACGGTGGAATTTGCTATCCACGGAGAGAATGATTATTACGGGCTTTCTCCCTATGGGAGGGTGACGGTGGCTCCCGATTCCGAGACTGTATTTGAAGAAGGCGGTAACGGAAATCACGCTGTTGTCAGGCTGAAAAGATCCTTTGAGGAGACCGGTGAGCACATTTCGAAGGAACTGTACCACGTTTGCCATAAATGATCCGAGGCGCCCCGAGGGGCGCCTTTTTTGCCGTTTGACGCTGTTTTTTGACCGTTGAGAGAAAAAACGAGATTTTTGATTTTTGTTATGCTATGATAAAGCCACAGGAGGTGACCTCATGAAATTTAAATTGATCATCGATGATAAAAAAGAAGAGGAAGTGGTCGTTACCGCCCATCGGCGGTCGGCGTTGACCGATCAGCTGGAGCAGCTGGTGCTGCAGGAGCAGCCGGACGACCGTATCGCCGTCTATACCGAGGACGAGTGGCGTGTGCTGCAGTTTGAGGAGATCGAGTGCATTACCGTGATCGACGGCAAGACCTTTGCGGTGGACACACGGGGGGAGCACTATCGGCTAAAGCTACGGCTTTATGAGCTGGAAAAACGGTTACCGGCTTGGTTTATCCGCATCAACAAGTCGGCGCTGGCCAACGAAAGGCGGCTGGAGCGGTATGCCATCGGGTTCGGCGGCGCGGTGGATGCGGTGTTTAAAAGTGGCCATCGGGAGTACGTTTCCCGGCGGTGCTTTGCAGAGATCAAAAGGAGGTTTGAGGTATGAAAGAGTTTTTGAAAAGAGGATTGGTTGCGGCCTGGGGTGGTCCCGTGATCCTGGCCATCGTCTACGGTATTCTGGGTGCCACCGGCACCGTGGAGAGCCTGCCGCCCGATGAGGTGTGCATGGGGGTGATCAGCGTAACGCTGATGGCGTTTATCGCTGCGGGGGCAACGGCAGTCTATCAATCGGAGCGTCTGCCGCTTTTGTCGGCGATCCTGATTCATGCAGGAGTCCTTTATCTGGACTATCTGCTGATGTATTTGTTGAACCGCTGGATTCCCCGGGATTGGGGCGCCATCGGGATGTTTACCGCCATCTTTGTGGTGGGGTATGCGCTGGTCTGGTTGATCATCTACTGTGTGGAACGAAAGCGCATTGTTGGGATCAACCAGAAACTAAAAAACTAAGAAAAATCCGCTTCGGCGGATTTTTTTCTTTCATTCTTCAAATTAGTATGTTATAATATTTCAATAATGCATTTTTGGAGGCGGCGATGATCCATTCTTTTTTGCTGATCGGTCAATCCAATATGGCGGGGCGGGGCTTTATTCACGAGGTGGAGCCCATCGATAATGATAATATCCTGGTTCTGCGCAACGGGCGCTGGCGCAAAATGTATCAGCCGGTGAACGGGGATCGGGTCAAATCCGGTGTCTGTCTGGCGGAAAGCTTTGCCGAACTTTACCAAAAGGATCACGGCGTTCAGGTGGGGCTGATCCCCTGTGCCGACGGCGGCACCTGCTTAGATCAATGGTGCGTGGGGAGCCTGCTGTTTGACCACGCCTGCTATATGGCAGAGCTGGCGAGCCGCACCTCTACCATCGCCGGGGTGCTGTGGCATCAGGGGGAATCGGATTGCTCCGAGGAGCGGTATCCGCTTTATGAAGAAAAGCTGACTGCCATTCTGCAGGCTTTCCGTAAAAAACTGGGGCTTTACGACGTGCCCTTCCTGCTGGGTGGCTTGGGGGATTATCTTGCAGTTTGTCCCCGCTCTGAAAAATATAAGAACTATATTTACGTCAACAAGGCACTTGAGTCTATGGCAGAGCAACCCATGACCGGTTTCGTTCCTGCCACGGGGCTGACCTCCAATCCGGACTTTCTGCATTTCGATGCGGCATCTCTGCGGGAGTTCGGCGTGCGCTATTACAATGAATTTCTGAAATTAGAGGATAAGAATAAAGTTTTTGAAGAAAAATCTACCCCGGATGCAGCCATTCGGACCGATCTGGAGTTGCTTTAGGGTGAGCAATTAAACTTGAACCCGCCGCAAAGCGGCATATTTCGGTGCTTTTCACCCAATTTGTTCTCGCAAGGCGACAGCCTTGCTTCATCCAAATTGAGCAAAAATCCCACAAAATCTTCTCGCTTTGCGGTCAAAGATTTTGAAAAGAGTGTTTTTTTGTTCAATCGAGGCATAAAACGCAGCCAATACTGCCGTATTGGCGAGTATTTTAACAATGAGTGAGCGAAAAAACACCTTTTCAAAACGGTGTTCAAGTTTGATTGCTCACCCTAAGGAGAAGCTGATCATGAAAAAAGTATCCCGTTTTTTATTGGAATTGGCGGATTCTATCATCGTTGCCCTGGTGGCGGTGATGGTGGTGTTTACGCTGGTTTGCCGAATCTATGTGGTGGACGGTGAATCGATGAACAACACCCTGGCAAACAATGACCGCTTGCTGGTTTCCAATCTGTTTTATACCCCGAAGCAGGGGGATATCGTCTGCTTTTTGGCAGAAAATAACGATAATAAGGTACTGGTCAAGCGGGTGATCGCTACCGCCGGTCAGACGGTGGATATCAATGCGCAATATCAGGTGACGGTGGACGGTGTGCTTTTGGATGAGAGCTATCTGCAGGAATACGTCACCGATAACAGAGGGACTCATTTGAATATTACAAGCCCTAAAAGCTTTGAGTTTCCCTACACTGTGCAGGAGGGTGAAGTTTTTTGCATGGGGGACAATCGAACTAATTCCAAGGATAGCCGGGACCTGGGAGCGATACCTACAGAATACATTTTGGGTCGGTCGCTTGTGCGGCTGGCGCCTAAATTCGGGACGGTGAAATAATGGGAGATCTGCAGATTCAATGGTATCCGGGTCACATGACCAAGACCCGGCGGTATATCGAAAAAAACATTGGTTTGGTGGATCTGGTCATCGAGGTGGCCGATGCACGGGTCGTCAACAGTAGCCGGAATCCGGACTTTGACCGTCTGCTGGCGAACAAAAAGCGGCTGACGGTGCTGACCAAGCGGGATCTGGCCGACGAAAAGGTCAACAAGGCTTGGGAGGCTCATTTTAAAAAGCTCGGTCAGCCGGTGCTGTTTTTGAATACCACCACCGGTCAAGGCGTTTCGGAGGTTCTGCCTACGGTGCGGAGCATCCTTTCGGAACAGCTGGAGCGCGCCAAAGCGAAGGGGATGACCAAGACCATCCGGCTGATGATGTGCGGTGTGCCCAACTCCGGCAAAAGTACCCTCATCAATGCGTTGTGTAAACGGCGTGCGGCTGATGCACAGGACCGTCCGGGCGTGACCCGTGGCGGGCAATGGTACACCCTGCAAAAGGACGTAGAGCTTTTGGATACGCCGGGGATCCTTTGGAATAAATTTGAGGATATGCAGGTAGGCATCCACCTGGCGCTTACCGGTGCGGTCAGCGATGAAGTTGTAGACCGTGAAGGGCTGGCGCTGGAGCTGATCGAGATCCTGCAGGAAAAATATCCCCGTCAATTGGAGGAGCGTTATAAGCTGCCCAATATCGACGGCTGGGCCCCCTTGGACGTTTATGAAGAAATCTGCCGTAAGCGTGGTTTTTTGCTGCGTGGCAACGACTTTGATTATACCCGCTGTGCCGCCGTATTGCTGGATGAATTCCGTGGCGGTAAGATCGGGCGTATCTCATTGGAGGAGCCGGATGCTGGAGTTTAAGTATGAAAATAAAGCCGCAGAGCAAGGCTATAAGGCGGTCTGCGGCGTGGACGAAGCAGGGCGGGGCTGCTTGTGTGGCCCGGTCTGTGCGGCGGCGGTGATCCTGCCCGAGGGATGGAGCCACCCTGCGTTAAATGATTCGAAAAAGCTGACCCCCAAAAAGCGGGAGCAGTTGTTTGATATTATCATCGAAAATGCCGTGGCCTACGGCATCGGCTGGGGAAGTGTGGAGGAGATCGACGAGATCAACATCCTCAACGCCGCCATGCTGGCCATGCGCCGCGCCATTGCCGAACTGCCCGTCAAAGCAGACTATGCCTTGGTGGATGGAAACGTCGCTCGGGATTTTACCATTCCTGCCGAAACCATTATCGGCGGTGATGGGATCTCGCCCTCTATTGCGGCGGCTTCGATTTTAGCCAAGGTGTCCCGTGACCGGCTCTGCGACGACATGGAGCGGGATTATCCCGGCTATGGTATCGGTAAGCATAAGGGCTACTGCACCAAGGTCCACCGTGAGGCGCTTTTGGCCCTGGGACCCGCGCCCATTCACAGAAAAACTTTTTTAAAAAAGATTTTAGGGGAATAATATGAAGGTACACGGATTAGGCTTAAAGGGAGAGCTTGCCGCATCAAAGTACCTTAGGAAAAAAGGATGGAAGATTCTGGATAAGAATTTTCAATGCCGGTTCGGCGAGTTGGATCTGATCGCACAGGATAAGGACTGTTTGGTGTTTTGCGAGGTCAAGACCCGCAGTGAGGGCATGATCGCCCCGCCGCAAGAGAGTGTGACCTCTGCCAAGCAGCAAAAAATGATCAAAACGGCGCTTTACTGGCTGCAATCCAGAGATCTGGACCTGCCGATGCGCTTTGATGTGATCGCTGTCACCTCCGAGCGGGGACGCTTGGCGGTGGAGCATCTGGAGAACGCTTTTTCATTATGAATCATTACGGCGACCTGCATGGTGATACCCTTTGGCGGTGCTATGAAAAACGCACCGATTTAGAGGACCCCGCATTGCAGATGAAACGAAAGCCCCCTTTTCGTCATTTGCAGACCTACGCAATCTATATTCCCGAAACGGAGCCCGAACCCTACCGCTATTTCCGCGCGGTCTACGCCTACGGGGAAGAGTTGTTTCGTAAATATCCCGAAATGGTGCTCTGCCGCAGGGCGGAGGAGATCGACCGCGCCTTTGAGGTGGGGAAGACCCCTTATCTGTTCAGCGTAGAGGGCGGCGGCTTTTTCGGAAAGGATATGGAAAAAAATCGCAGGATCGCCCGGGAGCTGAAGCAAAAGGGAATCGTCTTTCTGTCCCTTTGTTATAACAAAGGAAACGACCTGGCAGGCGGCGCCCTTAGTGAGGGAGGATTGACCCCTTTGGGCCGTGAGGTGGCGTTGATTTTGAGGGAAGAGGGGATCACACTGGATCTCTCTCATCTCAATCATCGCTCTGCTGATGAGCTATTGGAACTTTTACCGGACGGCGTGGTTGCCACCCATTCCAACTGCTACGCCCTGGCGGATCATCCCCGCAACCTGACTGACGGGCAGATCAAGGGGCTGATCGCGCGGCAGGGGCTGATGGGGATCAATTTTTATCCGCCCTTTCTTACCAATAAAAAGAATGCGTATATTTCCGATATCCTGCTGCACATCCGTCACGTGATGGCGCTGGGCGGCAGGGATATTTTGGCCTTTGGCAGTGATTTCGACGGCATCGACCGCACCCCGGTGGACCTGAAGGATCTGAACGACCTGCACCGCCTGGGAGACCTCATCAACGAGGACTTTTTATATGGGAATATGAAGCGTTATTTGGATCATCATTTAAAATAAAAAAAGCGCCGGCAGGCCGGCGCTCTTTCAAAAATGGGCTTATTTCTCTTTGTAGGTCTTGCAGAAGGTATCGGAGGAGTTATGGCAGTTTTCGCAATTGCTCACTTCGATCTTCTGTGCGGTACACTTGTTGTCGGTGGTGTGGTAATGGCAGTTGGTAACCTTGCAATCCACACCGGAATTAACAGAATTCATCATGTGTTTTCA
>CAYLIT010000022.1:0-5179 GCA_964383835.1 uncultured Eubacteriales bacterium | reverse complement strand
GTATGGCTCGGAACAGGAGCATTATACCCGAAGGAGGTGATTTATTTTGGCGATCTACGTTCTTGGCGATCCGCATTTATCCTTTTCGACCGATAAGCCGATGGATATCTTTGGGTCCCGTTGGCAGGATCACCCGCAAAAGATCAAAGCGGCTTGGCTCAAAACGGTGGATAAGGACGATACCGTAGTTTTGGCCGGCGACCTATCCTGGGCGATGTCCTTGAAGGAAGCGGAAGCGGATCTTGAATTTTTTCACGACCTGCCCGGCAAAAAGATCCTTTTAAAAGGAAACCACGATTATTGGTGGGAAACCGTCGCTAAAATGGATCGCTTTTTCCGGGAGCGGAATTGGGAAGATTTTCAAATTTTGCACAATAATACCATCGTGTGCGAAAACGTTGCCCTTTGCGGTACCCGCGGCTGGGAGCCTTCAGCCAACGGCGAGCAGGAAGGCAAAATTCTTGATAGAGAGGTACAACGGCTGGAGCACTCCCTGCAGGCGGCGCCTTCCGGTTGTGAGCGGGTGGTGATTTTGCATTATCCGCCCTTTGACGGGGAGCACGCTCCTTTTGAAGAGCTTTTGAAGAAATACGGGGTGCGACGTTGCTATTACGGGCATATTCACGGCCGTGCCGCAGTAGAGAGTGTACCTACCCGGCGGGAGGGGATCCTTTACACTCTGATCTCGGCCGATGCCCTGGATTTCACCCCGCTTTTGATCGCGCCGGAGCCGGTTTCTAAACAAAATCACCAAAAAAAGGCCGGTTTTTGGGCGAAACTTCTCTCGTATTTCAAAGGTTAGTGTTGACTTTTTAATCAAGAAATTATAAAATAGTATGAGTTATGAAGGAAATTCATATGGAGGTAAAAATAGGATGACTGTTAAAGAAGTTAAAAATCTGGAAAAGAGCATGGTCGAGCTGACCGTGGAAGTCAAGGGCGAGGAATTCAAGGCCGCCGTTGACGCTGCTTTCAAAAAGAATCTTTCCAAGATCACCGTTCCCGGCTTCAGAAAGGGTAAGGCTCCCCGTAAGATCGTGGAGAAGCTCTACGGCGAGGGAATCTTTTTTGAGGATGCTGTCAATGCTCTGTATCCCAAGGCTTATGACGACGCTGTTGAAGAGGCCGGTCTGAAGGTGGTAGCCCGCCCCGAGATCGAAATCACCGAGGTAGATGCCGAAGGCTTTACCTTTAAGGCTGTTGTTACCGTAAAGCCCGAGGTAACTGTTAAAGAATATAAAGGTTTAAAAGTGACCAAGACGGTCTATAATGTTACCGAGTCCGAAGTGAAGGCTGAGCTGGAGCGCCTGCAGAAGCAGAACGAGCGTACCGTTGTTGTGGATCGTGAGTCCAAGGACGGCGATACCGTAAACATCAACTTCGACGGCTCTGTGGACGGCGTTCATTTTGACGGCGGCAAGGGCGAGAACTATGATCTGGTTCTGGGCTCCGGCAGCTTCATTCCCGGCTTTGAGCCTCAGTTGGTTGGCAAGAAGGCCGGCGAGGACGTAAAGGTAGAGGTGACCTTCCCCGAAGAGTACCATGCAGAGGATCTGAAGGGCAAGGCTGCAATCTTTGATTGCCATATCAACGAAGTGAAGGAAACCGAGGTTCCCGAGCTGGATGATGAGTTTGCTAAGGACGTCAGCGAGTTTGATACTCTGGCAGACCTGAAGAAGGATATCAAGAAAAACCTGAAGGAGCAGAAGGCTCGTCAGTCCGACAGCGAGCTGGACAACACCCTGATCGACGCTCTGCTGGAGCAGACCGAGGTTGAGATCCCCGACGCTATGGTTGAGCAGAAGATCGACAATATGTGCGGTGAGTTCGAGCAGCGTCTGGCCGGTTCCGGCTTGGATCTGAAGACCTACCTGCAGTACACCGGTATGGATATGGATTCCTTCCGCAAGGGCTTTACCCCCGATGCCGAAAAGCAGGTTAAGGTTCGCCTGGCTCTGGAGAAGGTCGTTGAGCTGGAAGGCGTTGTTGTTTCCGACGAGGATATCGAGAAGGAATACAAGGACATCGCCGATGCTTACGGTATGCCTGCCGATCAGGTCAAGATGTACCTGCCCAAGGAAGATATTACCATGGATTGCGCAGTTTCCAAGGCTGTTGAGCTGATCCGCGCCAATGCGGAGATCACCGAGGAGAAGGCTGCTGCCAAGAAGGCCGCCGCCAAGACCACCGGCGAGAAGAAGACCACCGCCAAGAAGCCTGCCGCAAAGAAGACCGCTGCCAAAAAGGAAGAGCCTAAGGCAGAGTAATTGAAGCGAGGAGATTTTCGATGAGTTTAGTACCTACCGTTATAGAGCAGACCGGCCACGGTGAGCGGGCGTATGATATTTATTCCCGCCTTCTCAACGATCGCATCATCATGCTGACCGATGAGGTGAACGACGTCACCGCAAGTTTGGTCATTGCCCAGTTGCTGTACCTGGAGGGGCAGGATCCCGATAAGGATATCAGCTTCTATATCAATTCCCCGGGCGGATCGGTAACGGCAGGGCTGGCGATCTTCGATACGATGCAGTATATCAAGTGCGACGTTTCCACCATCTGCATCGGCATGGCAGCAAGCATGGGTGCGTTCCTGCTGGCCGCCGGCACCAAGGGCAAGCGGTATTGCCTCCCAAACAGCGAGGTCATGATCCATCAGCCGCTGGGCGGGATCATGGGCAGCGCTACGGAGGTGGAGATCCGCTCCCGTAACCTCAAAAAGACCAAGGATAAGCTCAATCGTATGCTGTCCGATTTCACCGGCAAGAGCCTGGAGGAGGTCACTCGGGATACCGATCGCGATAACTTCCTTACCGCCGAAGAGGCCAAAGCCTACGGCCTGGTCGATGAGGTCATTGCCCACAGATAAAAACGCAAAGGACGGGAATTGAATATTCCCGTCCTTTTTTACTAAAGGAGTAGTACGATGTCTGAAAAAAGCCATTGCTCCTTCTGCGGCCGAAGAGCGCAGGAGGCTAATCTGATCGAAGGGATCGAGGGGCTGATCTGTACCGATTGCGTGGAGCTCTGCATGAGCATCATGCTGGAAAACGGGTATCAGCCCAAAATGCCCCTTCAGCCGCAAAAAAAGGCCCCTAAGCAGGAGCAGGAGCAAGAGATCCACGTGTATAAGCCGCAAGAGATCAAGCGGTTTTTGGATGAATACGTCATTGGTCAGGATCGGGCGAAGATCGCCCTTTCGGTGGCGGTGTATAACCACTATAAGCGGATCCTCAATTCCGATAAGAGCCAGGATGGGGTAGAGCTGCAGAAGAGCAATATCCTTTTGGTGGGTCCCACCGGCAGCGGTAAGACCTATTTGGCCAAGACCCTGGCCAAGATCCTCAACGTTCCCTTTGCCATTGCCGACGCTACCACCCTGACCGAAGCCGGTTACGTGGGTGAGGACGTGGAGAATATTTTGCTGAAGCTGTTGCAGGCGGCGGATTTTGACGTGGAACGGGCGCAAAAGGGTATTATTTACGTGGACGAGATCGATAAGATCGCCCGCAAAAGCGAAAACGTTTCCATCACCCGTGATGTAAGCGGCGAGGGCGTTCAGCAGGCACTCTTGAAGATCGTGGAGGGCACCGTTTCCAACGTGCCGCCCCAGGGTGGTCGTAAGCACCCCAACCAGGAATTCATCCCTATCGATACCAGCAATATTCTCTTTATTTGCGGCGGTTCCTTTGACGGAATTCAAAGCGTGGTATCCAAGCGGATCGGTAGATCGGCGCTGGGCTTCGGTGCCGAGGTGCAGAGCAAGGAGGGACCCTCCTTGAGTGAGATCTATCAGCAGATCGAAAGCCACGATATCGCCAAATACGGCGTTATTCCCGAACTGGTGGGGCGTTTGCCGGTGCTGGTGGCGCTCAACGAACTGGATGAAGAGGCGATGCTGAAGATCCTCACTGAGCCGAAAAACGCCATCGTGAAGCAATACAAAAAACTCTTCGAATTGGATGGTGTAAAATTACACTTTACCGATGAGGCGCTGGCGGCCATTGCCGAAAAGACCATCAAGCAAAAGACCGGCGCCCGCGGCCTTCGCGCCATCATCGAAAACGCCATGATGGATGTGATGTACCGGGTTCCTTCTATGGAGGGTGCCGCCGAGGTGACGGTAGACCGGGATTTCATCATGGGCGAGGGCGAGATCAAGATCGAATATAGAGCAGGTGAGAGTGATGAACAGTAATTTTTTCTCGATGCTGTTTCGGATGAAATATATTGACCGCTGGGCCTTGATGCGCAATTCCCGCAAGGAAACGCTGACCGAGCATACCTTGGAGGTTGCGGTGCTGGCCCACGCTTTGGCCACCCTTGGCAACGCGCGGTGTGGCAAAAGCTATGATGCAGACCGGGCGGCGGTGTTGGGCCTTTTCCATGACGCCCACGAGATCTTAACGGGGGATATGCCAACGCCTGTAAAGTACCAAAACTTTACGATCGAATCCGCCTTCAAAGGGGTGGAAGAGGCGGCCAATCAGACCCTGCTGTCCATGCTCCCGGAAGATTTAAGGGGCGTTTATGAGCCGTTGCTACAGGAGCAGGATGCAGAGCTTCGCCCCCTGGTCAAGGCGGCGGATAAGCTTTCGGCGTTGATCAAATGTATCGAAGAGCGCAAGGCCGGCAATATGGAATTTCGTATTGCAGAGCAGTCCACCCAAAAGGCGTTGCAGAAGCTGGCGTTGCCGGAGGTGGAGATCTTCCTGGAGGAATTCCTCCCCGCCTTTGAACTGACGCTGGATGAGATGCGATAAAAAATTAAACCACCGGATTTACTTCCGGTGGTTATTTTTTTGCGTGTTTTTAAATTCTGCAATCAGGTGATGCAGAACGTCGATCTGTGAATTGCTCAGGTCTGAAACGTTGATGGTCTTGCTTTGATCCACGCCCAGCATATAGTCGGTGGTAACGCCGAAAAACCTTGCGATGTGGATCAGAACATCGAAATTGGGATACCCCATACCGTTCTCATATTTGCTGATGACTGCCTTGGAAAGACCGATGGCAGCACCCAACTCCGCCTGTGTAAGGCTACGGCTTTTTCGCAGTTCTTTTAATACGATCCCAAAATCGCAATAGTTCATACCAACACTCCTTTACCCAGTCTATTATATATCAAAGCCTGTATACGGTTCATAGATTTCTGTCAACTAAATATTGACTTTTGTTT
>CAYLIT010000021.1:0-14828 GCA_964383835.1 uncultured Eubacteriales bacterium | reverse complement strand
GCTGGAATCCTCCTGGGCGCTGAACACCCACGAGAGTATTGAGGCCTCCTTCGCCGTTTGCGGTGATAAGGGCGGCGCCGATATGCGCGGCGGCCTGGTGCTGAATACCGTCAAGCACGGCAAGCAGGTCAACATCCATCCTCAGATGGATGCCAAGGGCGTGGCGTTCTACGACGGCAAGAAGGAACAGCCCCGCGACGTAGAGGCCCGTCAGTTCTACGACGCTCTGGAAAACGGCACCGCTCCCTGCGTTCTGCCGGAGCAGGCTTACGTCGTATCCCAGATCTTAGAAGGTATTTATATCTCCGCCAAGACCGGAGAGCCCTATTATTTCAATAAATAAAAAAGGAGAAAAAACAATGAAATTAGGCGTATTTACAGCATTATTCCGCGACCGTTCCTTTGAGGAGACCTGCAAGTACTTGAGCAGCCTGGGCGTTCAGACCCTGGAGCTGGCCTGCGGCGGTACCACCGGTAAGCATCATACCGACCCCAACACCATCATGGAGCATCCCGAAAAGATCCAGGAGATGAAGGATATCATGGCCAAATACGGCCTGGAGGCTGCGGCTGTTTCCTGCCACGGCAACCCTGTTCATCCCAACCCCGAAGAAGCTAAAATGTATCATGATGAATTTAAGGGCGCCATCCTCTTTGCCGAGGCCATGGGCATTGACACCATCATCGGCTTTTCCGGTTGCCCCGGCGACAGCGAAGGCTCTAAGTATCCCAACTGGGTGACCTGCGCATGGCCCAACGATTTCGGTAAGATCCTGGATTACCAGTGGAAGATCATCATCGAGTATTGGAAGGAAATGGCAGAGTTTGCCAAGGCACACGGCATCAAGAAGATCGCCTTCGAGATGCATCCCGGCTTCTGCGTTTATAACCCCAAGACCCTCTTGAAGCTGCGTGAGGCGGTAGGCGATATCATCGGTGCCAACTTCGATCCCTCCCATCTGTTCTGGCAGGGCATCGATCCCGTGGAGGCGATCAAGGAGCTGAAGGGTGCGATCCATCATTTCCATGCCAAGGACGTTTATCTGGACGAGGCAGAGATCAAGAAGAACGGCGTGCTGGATCCCGGCTCCTTCGGTAATCTGGCCGAGCGTCGTTGGTACTTTCGCTCCCTGGGCTACGGCCACGATATGCTCACCTGGAAGAAGATGATGAGCGCTCTGCGGCTGGTTGGCTACGAAGGCGCCATCTCCATCGAGCATGAGGATGCCCTGATGAGCACCGAGGAGGGCTTGGAGAAGGCCATCGACGTGCTGAAGGAAGCCATCATGTTTGAGAACATCAATAAGGACGTTTTCTGGGCATAAGCTCAATCAAAAAATGCGACCCGACGGGTCGCATTTTTGCTTTTAAAACAGATATTTTTCTGCCCAGGAGAGCACCTTTTCGGTCTTGACCTTTAAGGAGCCCTCGTTACCGGTGCCGAGGGCGGTGCCGGGGCGGTTTCCGCCGTGAAAATCACTGCCGCCGCTCATCAAAAGACCGTGGGTCTCACAGAATTGCTCCAGATAAGCCGATTGCTCTGCGGTGAAGGTGGGATACCAGCACTCGATGCCGTCCAGGGGCAGCTCCCTGATGATCTCCTCTAAATGATCGTAGATCACCTCGGTGTACTGATAGCAGTGCGCCAAAAAGGCGAGCCCGCCCGCCGCGTGGATGGCATCCACAGCATCGTAGGGAGAGCCGAAGAGGGGAGTATAATCCACGTAAAGCGGGCTTTCGGGGTTATAAAGCTCCTGACGGTAGTAGCCGGTCATATTCTCCTGATTGGCGGGATCTAAAAAGAACTTTTTATTATCGGGATGCTTGAGCTGACGCCAGACCATCCGCTTGGGGCTGACAAATTCCTCCTTGGAGTACCGCTCCATCGGAAGGTCCAGCCGTACGCCTCTTTCAAGGTATTCCTTATAAATCATTTGCAGCTCACGGGGCGGGAAGACGGGCGGTTTTCTCTTGGTGGCGATAAAAGCCTCCAGCTTGGCGGGGTCGTAGCCGTAGCCTAAGATCTCCATGGTCTGCCCCCGCAGGATGCAGGTGATCTCGGTGCCGGTGATCAGCTTGCCCGAAAATCGGCCGCGCACCGCAGGATCCTTCAGATGCTCATAGGCGTCGATGTGATCGTGGTCGGTAATGGAAAAAAGGGTCAGCCCCGCTTCTTCTGCCAGGGATAGCATCTCCGCAGGGGTAAAGGTACCGTCGGAGCAGGTGGAATGGGAATGCAGATCGGTCATAGGGGGCCTCCTTTATAAAATGTGAACTTTTGTCTGTTATTTCGTATAATGTTACTT
This sequence comes from uncultured Eubacteriales bacterium, assembly GCA_964383835.1. GTDB lineage: Bacteria > Bacillota > Clostridia > Oscillospirales > QAKW01 > QAKW01. The sequence goes on along the minus strand of CAYLIT010000021.1, from coordinate 12,522 downwards.
GTTTTTACAGAGTTCGTTCGGTAAAATAGGCGTAAAGATTGTTCTTTTCCTTGAAATTATAACTTTTTAAGCGGAAAAAGTCAAGTTTGGGCTTGTTTTTTTCATTAAAAGGTTGTAAAATCTCAATAGGAAACTCAAAGTGCAACAAGGAGCAATTAAAAAGGAGGCATTTGCTATGTTGAAAATGGGTGTAATCGGTTGGGGTGGCATGGGCCATTTCCACCATCGTACGGTAAGAGATAAAATTGCCCGTATGGAGACCAAGGGCGTTTACGATATCAATCCCGCCAAGAAGGATGATATTCTGGAGCACGGTCTGATCGCTTACGAGACCGCTGATGCGTTGCTGCAGGATCCCGAGATCGATCTGGTTCTGGTCAGCACTCCCAATAACTTCCATAAAGAGTATGCCATCCGTGCCCTCAAGGCAGGCAAGCACGTGCTTTGCGAGAAGCCCGTTATGATGGACAGTGAGGAGCTGGAAGAGGTCATCAAGGTGGCCGAGGAGACCGGTAAGATCTTTACCGTACATCAGAACCGCCGTTGGGACCGTGACTTTTTGATTGTGAAGGATATTTACGAGAAGGGCACCATCGGTAAGCCGTTCTTTATCGAGAGCCGTGTACAGGGCGCCCGCGGTATCCCCGGTGACTGGCGCTGCACCAAGGTTGCAGGCGGCGGCATGATGCTGGACTGGGGTGTTCACCTCATCGACCAGCTGCTTTGGATGATCGACAGCCCCGTGGTTGAGATCTATGCTCAGGTGCTGAACCTGAAATATGAAGAGGTTGACGATAACTTCAAGATGATGATGAAGTTCGAAAACGGCATCAACGCCCTGATCGAGATCGGTACCCACCATTTCACCAACCTGCCCCGCTGGTATATCAACTGCGATGCAGGCTCCATGCGGATCAACGACTGGTCCAGCGGCGCCGATATCGTCAAGGAACTGAAGACCGAGATCGATTGGGAGATGAGCGTGGTCTATACCGCTGCCGGCCCCACCCGTACCATGGCAGGCCGTCCCGACGGTACCACCGAGGAATTCCACATCGATATCGAGGAAGAGAAGCGCAATCATGAGCTCCACGAAATGCTGGTGGACGCCATCGAAAGCGGTGACCATTCCAAGGTCGCGGTCAAGCACAACGAGCTGCGCCGCTCCATGAAGGTGATGGAGGCCGCGTTCAAGTCTTCCGAGGAAGGAATCGTCATTAAAGAGAGAATTTAACCAAATGCGCCCCATCGGGGCGCATTTAATTTTTAAATGACTTTACTTTCGTGATGATATCGTGTATAATTACGGTGTATAATTATATCGATCACTCTGAAAAGGAGTTTTGAAATGGACGATAAGAAGCGTAATATAACCGGTTCCTATCCCGGCAAAAGCGGTAGCGTTCCGCCGAAAAAGAATCGGAACCCCTCCGGCTCCTATCCCGGCAAAAAGCCGGTGGTGTCGGAGCCCACCCGTGTGGTCCCTACCGTGGAGCCCAAGCCGTCGGTGGAGGAGACTGCGCCCGTAGCAGAGCCCACCCCCGTCAAGGAGCCTGCCCCTAAAAAGAAAAAGTTTAAATTCTCCACCCTTTTTTCCAAGGCGACCATGCAACGGTATTGGAAGACCCTGGTGTATTATTCCTGCATCCTGGTGGTCAGCGTACTGCTGGCGGCCTGGATCTGCCATGTGGGCAACGAGGTGCTGGGGCTCATCCGCCCGGATAAGGAGATCACTGTCACCATCCCCGAAAAGAGCGGCGTGGCTGAGATCGCCAAGGAATTGAAAAAGGCCGAGATCATCGACCATCCCAATATCTTCACCCTGTACTGCAAGCTGAAAAAAGCGGGGAGCGATTTTCAATCCGGCGAGTTCACCGTCAACTGCAAGGGCGATTATAACCAGCTGATCCGCACCCTGCGTCGGAACTCTGCCGATAAGACCAAGGTCAGCTTCACCATCGAGCCGGGGGATACCCAGGAGGACATAGTGGTCACCCTCTGCGATTCTTTGGGCTACCTGGAGCGAGAGGAGCTGGAGGACGTTCTGCAGACTTACGATTTTTCCGATTATTCCTTTTTGAAAAAACTGCCCAAGCGCAACTACCGTTTAGAGGGCTACCTCTATCCCGGCACCTACGAGATGTATGAAGGGGAGTCGGCGTTGGCAGTGGTAAAGCGGATCCTCAATAAGTTCCAGGAGATGGTGCTGACCGAAGAGAATAACGCCAAGATCAAGGCCTCCGATTACACCTTGGACGAGCTGATTACCTTAGCCTCCGTCGTGCAGGCTGAGGCGGGCAGTGATCTGCCCCATGCGGCGGCGGTCTATTTCAACCGTCTGCGGGATAAAGATTTTCCTTATCTGCAATCCCAGGCCACGGTGGCTTACATTCTGCCTGCCGATCACGGCGCAGTGACTGCCGCCGATATCCGTGCCGACGATCCCTATAATACCTACCGCAACGGCGGTCTGCCCAAGGGGCCCATCACCAATCCCGGCGCCGAAGCCATTGCGGCGGTGCTGACCCCTGCCGAGTCAGAGGACCTTTACTTTGTGACCCAGAGCAACGGCACCACCCTGTATTCTGCCGATCAGGCAGGATGGCAGGCAAATCTTAAGAAGGCCGGCGAAAATGCCCGGGGTACGGGTACGGTCTCTTGAGTAAAATGGAGCTTCTTGCCCCTGCGGGCAATCTGGAAAAACTGCGCTATGCCGTGTGGTACGGTGCCGATGCGGTGTATGCCGCCTATCAGTCCTTCGGCCTGCGCGCCGCCAGCGAAAACTTCGACGAGGCGGGTCTGGAAGAGGCCATCGCCTTTTGTCACGCCCACGGCGTTAAGCTGTACGTAACCGTCAATATCTACCCCGGTCAGCAGGATCTTCAAGCCCTGCCCGGCTTTTTCACCATGCTGGAAGGCCTTCGTCCGGACGGCATGATCATTGCCGATCTTGGGGTCATGGCGCTGGCCAAGCGGTACGCACCGTCGGTCCCCATCCACGTTTCCACCCAGGCCAACGTTACCAATGCCGAGGCGGCGTTGGTCTACCGGGAACTGGGCGCCAAGCGTATCGTGCTGGCGCGGGAGATGCCCCTTGCGGATATCATTGCCCTTCGGCAAAAACTCCCCTCCGACGTGGAGCTGGAGGCCTTTGCCCACGGTGCCATGTGCATCGCCTATTCCGGTCGATGCCTTCTGTCTGCCGCCATGACGGGGCGTAGCGGTAATCTGGGCGCTTGCGCCCAGCCCTGCCGTTGGAACTATGCACTGACCGAAGAAAAACGCCCCGGCGAATACTTCCCCATCCAAGAGGATGAGCGGGGCACTTATCTTTTTAATTCCAAAGACCTCTGCCTTATTGAGCATTTGAAGGAATTGCAGGATGCGGGCATCACCTCCCTTAAAATTGAAGGGCGGATGAAGAGCTTTTATTATGCCGCCTGCGTTACCCGGGCCTACCGCCGGGCGTTGGATGATCTGGAGGCAGGTAAGCCCTTTGACCCTGCTTTGCTGGAAGAACTGCGGGCTGTTTCCCATCGGGACTATTGTACCGGCTTTTTGCTGGGGGATCCCGGCGCAGGCGCGCAAAATCCCGATAACGGCGGTTATATTCGTCACACCGACGTGGTGGCGGTGGCCGATGAAGAGCCCGGCTGGGTCGTTCAAAAAAATAAGTTTATCCTCGGCGAGACCCTTTGGGTGCTCTCACCGAATCAAGAGCCGTATCCCATCACCGTGGAGTCCATGGAAAATGCGGACGGCGAAGCCATAGAAACTGCACCCCACGCAGAGATGCGGGTCCGGCTGGATCATCAACTGCCGCCCCATGCCATTCTGCGCAGGGAAAAAAAGGAGCAATTAAAACCATGAGCAAAGTCATCATCCCCGCCGGATATAAGCCGGCTCTCTCTCTTTACGATACCCAAAAGGCCATCGGCCTGATCAAACGGCTGTTTGAGGATATGCTGTGCGGAGCATTGAACCTGCGCCGGGTTTCCTCTCCGCTGTTCGTCCCCGCCGAAAGCGGTCTTAACGATAACCTCAACGGCGTGGAGCGCCCGGTTCTGTTTGATTTAAAGGATACCGGTTCCTATGCCGAGGTGGTCCATTCCCTGGCTAAATGGAAGCGTCAGGCTCTTCGTGATTACGGCTTCAGCGCCGATACCGGCCTGTATGCCGATATGAACGCCATCCGTCGGGACGAGGAGCTGGATAATATCCATTCCATCTACGTGGATCAGTGGGATTGGGAAAAGATCATCACCGAAGAGGATCGCACCAAGGAGTACTTAAAGAGCGTGGTAGACCGCATCGTGGGCGCCATCTGCGATACTGATCAGACTCTTCGGGTCATGTTTCCGCAGCTGCAGGTTCTGCCCGCCATCAAGCGGGAGGTGACCTACATCACCACCCAGGAGCTGGAGGACCGCTACCCCGACCTCACCGGCAAGGAGCGTGAGAACGCCATCACCAAGGAGTGCAAGACCGTTTTTATTATGGAGATCGGCGGCAAGCTGAAGTCCGGTAAGCCCCACGACGGACGCGCCCCGGACTACGACGATTGGCAGCTCAACGGCGATATCCTGTTCTGGAACGAAACCCTCCAGCAGGCCTTTGAGATCTCCTCCATGGGTATTCGGGTCAGCCCCGAAAGCCTGGATCGTCAGTTAAAGCTGGCCGGCTGTGATGATCGGCGTGAATTGCCCTTCCATAAAGCTCTGCTCAATAACGAGCTGCCGCTGACCATCGGCGGCGGTGTGGGCCAAAGCCGCCTTTGCATGCTACTTTTGGGCAGTGCCCATATCGGCGAGGTTCAGTCCTCCATCTGGGACGAAAAGACCTTACAGCTCTGCAAAGAAGCCGGAATTCCTATTCTGTAAACGCAAAAAGCATCGCCTCGGGCGGTGCTTTTTTTCATTCAAAACAGATGTACCAGTCAATGCCGATGGCACCTTCTTTTTCTTTGGCGGACAAAAAGTGCCGGCTTTCCGCTCGGGTAGCAGGGGGGAGCGCCAAAGGCGCCGCACCGGGTACCCAGCCGCAGGGGGTGGGCTTTTCGGTCTGCAAGGCTAAAAGGGTGCGTAAGACTTCGGTGAAATTGGCGCCCACTGTATGTGGATAGGAAAAAAGAGCCTTCGGCGCACCGCCGGGAGCCAGTAACCATACGTACTTTTTGCCGGGGTCCAACTGCAGTTGTTTCCGCAACGTTCCCTCCGGGTCGGCGGCCAGCGGAAAGGTAATGGCGGGGGTGCGGTGACGGCTCAGATTTTCCAAAAACGCCAGATGCACCGCCACCGACTCCCCGCTGATGCACAGGAGTTCACACCCCTGCCGCCGGAATTCTCCCTGCAGCTTTGCCAGTTCCCAAAGCTCGGTGGCCGCCACCGGCTGAAAATCTCCGCCGTAATAAAACATTAAGGTCCACCGCTTTTCAAAATCCGCCGGATACCGGACAACGCCTTCGGTGGAGGAAAGCTCAAAATTCATAAAATCACCTCACCATAATTTATGAACTTGCACTTTTTGGTGTCCTTTTATATAATAGAGGTAAAGGAGCGTGAACCGATGCTGAAACGCATTTTGAAATATAAAAGAATATGGTTGATTTTACTGGCACCGCTGGGGCTGTTACTGACCCTTTTTGCTCGACTGGACAGCGGTTGGGTAGAGAATATCCATGCAAAGTACGTCTATCCGCTGTTTGCCAATACGCTCGGTTGGTTGCTTTCGGTGGTTCCCTTTTCGGTGCTGGAAATTCTGATCATCCTCTTGGGGGCGGGCGCCCTTTTCTACGTGGTTTGGGTGATCGTCGGCATCTGCCGCCACCGAATGGAATGGAGGGGGCGGCTGTACCGCTTCGGTCTGAACGTGCTGGCGACGGCGTCGGTGGTGTATTTCGGCTTTGTCCTGTTCATGGGGCTGAATTACCATCGGGTGTCCATTACCGAGTATTTGGATCTTACGGTGCAAAAAAGCACCAAAGAGGAACTTTACGATCTTTGCGAACTGCTGGTTCGTGATTGCAACAATTACCGCAGTCAACTGCAAGAGGATGAAAACGGGGTTGTCCTGTTGAGTGATAACGGCTTTTACGAGACTGCCGATTCCGCCCGGGAGGCCTATTCCGCCCTGGAAGAAAAAATTCCCGTTTTGCAGGCGGCAGACGTACGCAATAAGCCCCTTTTGACTTCCAAGCTGTTTTCCATGACCCTCACCACCGGCATCTATATTCCCTTTGAATCGGGGATCAACGTAGACGTTCCCGGTTATACGATCCCTGCCACCATGTGTCACGAGTTGACCCATTTTCGTGGCTTCATGCGGGAGGATGAGGCGAATTTCTTATCCTATCTTGCCTGCATGGAATCGGGGCGCGCCGACTTCCGCTACAGTGCCAGCCTGATGGCCTTTGAGTACGCCTTCAACGCCCTTTATAAAGAGGATCAAGACCTGGCCCAGAAGATCGCAGGGCTTTGCGAATCGGGGATGCTGCGGGATATCCGCGCCGAGGACGCCTATTGGGAGCCCTACCGCCATACGGTGGTCAGCGAGGTGAGCGGCCAGATCTATGAGGGGTATCTGCAGTCCAATAATCAGCAATCGGGCCTTAAAAGCTACGGCGAGATGATCGATCTGTTGCTGGCCTATTATCGGGAAAAGTAAAAAAACGAACGATTATACGAAAACTGTAGCCGATTTTACATAGACGAAATAATTTATTGTGTTATAATAAAGGCAAATAAAAAGGGAGGACAAAACGATGTATCAAATCTACAAATTGCGCGCAGATCACGTTTTTGATTTTGCGGCAGAGGAACTGAAAAAATATCTGAGAATGATGATGCCTGAGTGCGGCGAGATCGATATCATTTACGATCCCGAAGCCAAAAAGGGCTTCCGCCTGGGTCTTTTGGAGGATTTCGGTCTGGATACCTCCGATATTGAAGACGCCGTTCTGGACGACGTTTTGTACGTGGATACCGACCTTGAGGGCGGTATCATTGCGGGCAGTAATCCCCGCAGCGTGCTGATGTCCGTTTATCGCTACCTGCGGGAGAACGGCTGTCGTTGGCTGTATCCCGGTGTAGACGGCGAGCATATTCCCATTACCGAGATCAAGCCGGTCAAGTATCATAAGATGGCAGACCACCGTTTCCGTGGTGTCTGCAACGAGGGTGCTGAAAGTCAGCAGTGTATGCTGGAGACCATCGATTTCAATGCCAAGGTGGGCATGAACGTCTATATGATCGAGTTTAATTGTCCTTACAGCTATTACGAAAAGTACTACAGCCACACTTATAACACCAAAAACCGTCCCCCCGAGTTGATTACCCGGGATCAGGTTACCCAGTGGAAGCGTCAGTGTGAGGTAGAGATCTCCAAGCGTGGTCTGCAGTTCCACGATATGGGTCACGGCTGGACTGCCGAGCCTTACGGCATCAGCTCTGTCCGCGGCTGGGCCACCAGCGATCAGGAACTTTCCGACGAAACCCGCAGCTATCTGGCCATGATCAACGGCGAGCGTGGACTGCATAAGGGCGTTCCCATCAATACCAACCTTTGTATGTCCAACCCCAAGGTGCGCTCCATCATGGCAAACGCCATTGCCGATTATGCCGAAAAGCATTGGAACGTGGATTACCTCCACGTTTGGCTGGCCGACGGTAAGAACAACCATTGCGAGTGCCCCGAGTGTCAGAAGATGATCCCCACCGATTACTATCTGATGATCATGAACGAGTTGGATGAGATCCTTACTGCCAAGGGGCTTAAGACCCGCATCGTCTTTATCTGTTACGTAGATACCATGTGGGGTCCCGAAAAGGTGACTATCAAGAATCCCGAACGATTCTCTCTGTTGTACGCTCCCATCCACCGTACTTATACCGCTTCCGCCAACGAGAATACCGAAAAGGTGGCACCCCAGGTCTATAAGAGAAATCAATGGGTTCAGCCTCGTTCCATGGAAGAAAACCTGGCATTGCTTCGCACCTGGCAGGAAAAATGGCATGGCCCCTGCTTCAGCTATGAGTATCATTTCTGGAAGAATGAGTGCTACGATCCCGCCGGAATGTATCTTGCCAAACGGATCTATGAGGATATTCAGGGTCTTAAGGCTATCGGCGTAGACGGTTACGTAGAGGAGATTAAGGAGGACTACTTCAGCCACGCCTACGGCGCCGATTGGAAGGAGGCGGCAGACCTCTTGACCGCCATGAGCGATACCTTCAACTTTGCCTGGTTCTCCAACGATAAGCGCGGCGAGCCCGATCAGGATCCCTACTATGATCCCGCTCAGGCTGAAAATCTCAAGAAGATCGCCCCCTTGGCTGAGAAGGAACTGGAACTGGCAAAGGCCCATCAATTTATGCCCACCCGTCCCCAGAGTATTTCCTGGCTGCTGCTGCGCCGTCATTCGGAGTTTGCCAAGGATCTTGCTGAGGTGATGGCCGCCAAGGCTGCCGGCGAGCAGGAAAAGGCGGAGAAGCTGATGAAGGAATTTGCCCATAATTTCGGACGCTTCGAGTGTGAGATCGAGCGGTATTATGATCAGCGGCAGTATATGTACTTCTACGAGCGGATCATTAATAATGGTAAGCGAGGTGTCGCATCGTTTGTAAACGGGGAGTGATAACCATGAAAGCATTTTTAATTCATTTAGGCAAAAATATGTGGCATAAGCAGGACACCTGGACCCTCATCGGTGAGGAAAACAGCGGTTACTGCAAAAAGCTGGCTTGTGATAAAGAAACCTGGCGTAAGGTGACGGATTTTCTGCCTGCTTGCGGTTTTGACACCCTTTTGATCGATATGGGTGAGGGTGTCCGGCTGGATCGCCATCCCGAGCTGGCGATCGAAGGTTCTTGGTCGAAAGAAGAATTTATGGCAGAGCTGGAGCGTCTGCGCTCCATCGGTCTGACCCCTCTGCCCAAGTTCAACTTCTCTTGCGGTCACAGCGCATGGCTGAAGGATTATGCTTATATGGTGGGCACCGAAACCTACGATAAGGTCTGTAAGGACGTGGTGGAGGAGACCATCGAGATGTTCGGTAATCCCGAATTCTTCCATTTGGGTATGGAGGAAGAAACGTTGAAAAATCAACGGGTTCAGCCGGTGGCGATCGTTCGCTCCCCGCTTAAGAAGATCCGTGATTGCAACTTTCTCTTTGACGTTTGCCGTGCCAAGGGTGTTCGTCCCTGGATCTGGGTGGATCCCGATACCATCGAGGCCTTTGGCGGCGACGAAATGTTCCAAGAGCATATCGGCAAGGACGTTCTGGTCTCCAACTGGTACTACGGTCGATTCCAGACCTTTGCTCCCGGCAGTCCCTTTGGCGATAAGCCCCATGATGCCGCCTGTAAGGAGCTGTATGTCAAGCTGGGCGAGTGGGGCTACGAGCAGATTCCCACCTGCTCCACCTACAGCACCCCCGGCAACGATAGGGGTACCATGAAGTTCTGCAAGAACAACGTAAAAGAGGGGAGCGTCCAGGGCTATCTGACCGCCTCCTGGCTGACCACCAACCAAGAAATGTACTACGGACTTTTGCATGACGCTCATGTATTTGGAGCGGCATACAAAGCAATTTACGGTGAATGATAAAAATGAGGTTTGGCAAAAGCCAAGCCTCATTTTGTTTTACTGGGGGATATGCCGTTGATTCGTTTATATACGGTGCTGAAATAGTTCTGATCGTGGTACCCCAGCTGCAGGGCCGTTTCTTTGACCGAATATCCCTCCCGCAGTAACGTTGCGGCGTACTGCATTTTGATGCGGGTGAAGTAGTCCATCACCCCCACGCCTGCGTAATGGGAGAAGGTCTTTTGCAGATTGATCTCGCTCATGTTGCACAGTTCTGCGATTTCCCGTACCGTAAGACGGCGGCAGAGGTTTTGGTGGAGAGTCTGCATAATGGCGGTGTAGTTACGGGCACTGATGGAATTGCTCCCGCGGGAATCGGTATGGGAAAGCTGCAACAGAAACAGCTCCAATTCTTTTACAAAATGAAGATACCCCTCCCGTGCTTCATCGATCCAGATCTTATGGCGGAAGGTAAAATACTTTTGCGCCAGCGCATAGAGATGTCTGATCCGGGAAGGGTCCTCCGCTATGCAGACGGTATCGGGTGCGTGGGGGATATTTTCCCCTGAAAAAGAAATCACCACAATGGTCGGTTCGGTGGACCCTACACTTTGAAAGCTGTGAAATTGCATGGGTGGGTGCAGAAAACACTGTCCTTCGTTTAATTCAAAAACCAGGTCGTCGGCGGTTATGTCGATCCGTCCCTCCAGCACGCAGATCAGCTCCCAAAAGTCGTGGCTTTCGCCGCGAAAGCGGTATTCTTTGGAAAAGGTTTTGCAAAACGCCGTATACAATGCGGTAATGCGGGGACTATTCTGAACCTGAAAACGAGGACGCATGCTATTCTCCTTGTATTGAAAATCAAAGATTTTATATAGAAAAACTCATAGACTTATTGTGAGGATTTTGAGAAAATAAGGGTGATAAACGGATTTTATCAAATTATCCGCCTTTTGTCAAATCTTTGAAAAAGAGGAACGATTCATGAAAAAGCTGAAGGTCATTCTGATCGGTGCCGGCGGGCGCGGCAGACGGTATACCAACATTATGAAGGAAATGCCCGAGCAGTTTGAACTGGTGGGCATTGCCGAGCCGGTAGAGAGCCTGCGGGAAGAGATCCGTGAACTGCACGGCGTGGACCCCAAGGATTGCTATGAAAGCTGGGAACAGATCTTAGACCGCCCGAAATTTGCGGATATCGCTGTGATCACCACCATGGATCAGATGCATTATGAGCCGGCCATGAAGGCCATTGAGCTGGGTTATGATCTCCTGCTGGAAAAACCCATCGCACCCACCCCCGAGCAATGTGCCGCCATCTGGCGGCAGGCAGAAAAATACGGTTCCAAGATCATGGTCTGCCACGTGTTGCGCTATACACCGTTTTTTATGCAACTGAAAAAAATATTGGACGACGGCATCGTAGGCGATGTTATGTCGGTGGAGCATATTGAGGCGGTGGGCAATGTCCATCAGACGGTCAGCTTTGTCCGTGGTCGTTGGGGCAACGAGGGGCGCAGTACCCCCATGCTACTGCAAAAGTGCTGCCATGATTTAGATATCCTGCAATGGTTGTTGGGAAAGAACTGCGAAAAGATTCAGTCCTTTGGTTCGCTGGTCCATTTCCGCCCCGAGAATGCCCCCGAGGGCGCACCCGAGCGTTGCTTGGACGGCTGCCCTTATGCGGATACCTGCTATTATAATGCGTACAACGTCTACGTAGAGGGGCGGTACGGCTTTGCCAGCCCCCGTCACACTACCATGATGCCCAATCCCACCAAAGAGGATCTGATTCACACTTTAGAAACCACCCAACTGGGCAAATGTGTTTATAAGTGTGATAACGACGTAGTGGATCATCAGATCGTCAATATGGAATTTGAAGGCGGTACCACCGTCAGCATGACCATGAGCGCCTTCACCAAGGGCGGCCGCAGAACCCATATCATGGGAACAAAGGGCGAGCTTTGGGGTGAGATGAGCAACAAGGAAGAACCCTTTGTCTTTTATGATTTCGCCACCCGTGAAAAACGTGTGCTTTCTGCTGAGATCTTGGTGGCGGGCGATAGCATCGCCACCGGTCACGGCGGTGGTGATGCCGGGATTGTGGATGCTTTGTATCGCTACGTAACGGGGGCTTTGACCGCCCAGGACGTCAGCGAGATCGGCATCTCCGTCAAAAACCATATGCTGGTCTTTGCGGCAGAGGAATCCCGCCAAAACGATACGGTGGTTTCTGTGCCGGAGTATTCTGCGAAATATTTCGGATAATTGACATTTCATGGATTCTGCCGTATAATGAGTGTACCTTTACGGGAGGGTATGAACCATGAATGAACTATTGAATAAGCAAGGCTTCATCTGCGATATGGACGGTGTCATCTATCACGGTAACCGTATCCTGGACGGAGTGACCGAATTTATAAATTGGATGCAGGAGAAAGGCAAGAAGTTTGTCTTTTTGACCAACAGTCCCGAAAAGACCCCCCATGAGCTGAGCATGAAGCTGGAGCGGATGGGTCTGACCGTCTCTGCCGACCATTTCTATACCAGTGCAATGGCAACGGCGGCCTTTTTGAGCAGTCAAAAGCCGGGGTGTACTGCCTACGTCATCGGTGAGGCGGCATTGACCAAAGCGCTGTATGACCAAAAGATCTACATGAACGACGTTAATCCGGACTACGTGGTGGTGGGCGAGACCCGCAGCTACAATTTCGAAAAGATCGAAAAGGCCATTGAGCTGGTCAATAAAGGGGCGAAGCTGATCGGCACCAACCCCGATATCACCGGCCCCACCGAACGGGGCATTATGCCTGCCACCGGTTCGCTGATCGCACCCATCGAGATCGCCACCGGTAAAAAGGCTTATTTTGTGGGTAAGCCCAACCCGGTCATGCTGCGCCACGGTCTGAGAAAGCTGGGTTGTCACAGTGAAGAGAT
>CAYLIT010000020.1:9324-15059 GCA_964383835.1 uncultured Eubacteriales bacterium | reverse complement strand
GCTTGTTTGGTAGCGGTGCCCCACTATGACCATCCCCGTTATGCAATGGAGTGCTTTAAGCGCAAGATCCACGTAATGGTTGAAAAGCCTGCCGGTGTTTACACCAAGCAGGTGCGTGAAATGAACGATATGGCTGCCGATAGCGGCGTTGTTTTTGGTATGATGTTTAATCAGCGTACCAATCCTATGTACATTAAAATGCGCGAACTGATTCAGAGCGGTGAGTTTGGTGAGATCCGCCGTACAAACTGGGTGATCACTGCTTGGTACCGTTCTCAGGAATATTATGACAGTGGCGCATGGCGTGCCACCTGGAGCGGTGAAGGCGGCGGTGTTCTGCTGAACCAGTGCCCCCATAATTTGGATCTTTGTCAGTGGATCTACGGTAAATGGCATGATATTGAAGTTGAGGATGACGTTACCGCTTACGTTGAATATGCGAATGGCGCCACCGGTACGTTTATTACTTCTACCGGTGATCATCCCGGCACCAATCGCTTTGAAGTGACTTTAGATAAGGGACGCATCATTGCTGAGGGCAAGACCTTGACTATTACTCGTTTGGATTCTTCTTTGAAAGATTTTAAGGCTACCGGTAAGGGAACCTTCTCTAAACCCGATTCCACCGAGGAAGTTCTGACCTTTGATAATAGCGGTACCAAGCATCCCGGTGTTTTGAACGCCTTTGCAAAGAGCATTCAGGAAGGTGCACCTTTGCTGGCGAACGGCGAAGAGGGTATCAACGGTTTGACTCTTTCCAACGCAATGCATCTTTCTTCCTTTACCGGCAAAGCAGTAGAACTGCCCTTCGATGAAGATCTTTATTATGAAGAATTGATGAAGCGTGTAAAGACTTCTCGCAGAAAAGAAAATGTGAACGCAGTTGTAGGGGATACCGAGGGTACATATTGATGGATAAAACAGTTCGGATCGGCATTATTGGTGTTGGCACCATGGGCTATGCTCATGCCCGCCATCTATTTGAGGGTATGGTCCAACACGCCAAACTGGCGGCGCTTTGCGATATCAATGAGTTGCGGCGTACAGAACTTGCGGATCTTTTTCCGGGCATTCCTATTTTTGCTGATGCGGATCAGCTTTTTTCGGCGGGGATCTGTGATGCTGTGATTATTGCCACGCCACATTATGAGCATCCGAAGATCGGGATCAAAGCTTTTGAAAATGGGTTACACGTTGTTTCTGAAAAACCGATGGCAGTCCAGCTCAGTACCGCTCGCTCGTTTGCGGATGCTGCTGATCGGAGCGGTAAGACGTTTTGCGTTATGTTCAATCAACGTACCAATCCAATCTTTCAAAAAGCTAAAGAATTGGTGCAATCCGGCGAGATCGGTCAACCTAAGCGGTTGAACTGGATCATTACCAATTGGTACAGGACGCAAAAGTACTACGATAGTGGCGCCTGGCGTGCCACCTGGAGTGGCGAGGGCGGCGGTGTTCTGATGAATCAAGCGCCCCATAACCTGGATCTAATGCAATGGATCTTTGGGATGCCTGCCCGTGTTCGCGCCTTTTGCACGGTGGGAAAGTACCATCGTATTGAGGTGGAGGATGAAGCGTTGATCTATGGCGAGTATGAAAACGGTGCTACTACCGTATTTCACACCTCCACCGGCGAATATCCGGGCACCAATCGCTTGGAGATCACCGGTGACTGTGGAAAAATGGTGCTGGAAAACGGCTGTATCAAACTTTGGCGGCTACAACAAGCAGAGCGCGAGTTCTGCTTTGACAGCGATGCATCCTTTGCAAAGATTCCGATGGAGTATGAGGAATTGACCTTTCTGCCGACTAAAAAGGCTCATGGGATCGTTTTACAGAATTTTGTGAACAATATCCTGTTTGGAGAAGAACTGCTTTCTGACGGTCACGAGGCGTTAAATGAGGTGATGCTGTGCAATGCGGCTTATTTATCATCTTGGCAGGATCGTTGGGTCGATTTGCCTTTTGATACCGATGCGTTTGATGCAGAACTTCTGAAACGTCAGCAAGGATCGGTACAACGTGATAGTTCCGGTGCCGCTGAAAACAGTGAGTATCAGGAACGTTGGCAGGTTCGTTGGTAAAAAAATAAATAAAAACGGCTGTGACTTCACTTGGTCACAGCCGTTTTTGGCTTTGATTTAGAAAATACTGAATTTAACGACCAGAGCGGCAAAAACGATGGAAACCATCGAGAGCAGCTTGATCAGAATGTTGATGGATGGACCGGCAGTATCTTTGAAGGGATCGCCAACGGTGTCGCCGACAACAGCGGCTTTGTGCTGTTCGGAACCCTTGCCACCGTGTTCGCCGTTTTCGATGAACTTTTTGGCGTTATCCCAAGCACCACCGGAGTTAGACATGAAAATGGCCATCAGGAAACCGGAAACGGTTGAACCGGCCAGCATACCGACTACACCGTTAACACCCAACACCATGCCGACAATCACCGGGACGATGATGGCAATAATGGTGGGGAGCACCATCTCGTGCAGGCTGGATTTGGTGCACAGATCAACGCAGGATGCGTAGTCTGGATCTGCTTTGCCGTCCATCAGTCCTGTGATTTCTTTAAACTGACGGCGGACTTCCAAGACAACCGATTGTGCCGCTTTGCCTACGGAATCCATAGTTAAAGCTGCAAATACGAAGGGAAGACATGCGCCGACGAATAAACCAATCAAAACCGTGGGGTTCATCAAGCTCAAGTTGAGCGAGAGGTTAGCGTCAATATTTTTAACTTTTTCGATATAAGAAGCCATCAGCGCAAGTGCAGTCAAGGCGGCAGAGCCGATTGCAAAGCCCTTGCCGGTTGCGGCAGTGGTATTGCCCAGAGAATCAAGGGCATCAGTGCGCCGGCGAACCTCGGGCTCCAATCCGGACATTTCAGCAATACCGCCGGCATTGTCAGCAACGGGGCCGTAAGCATCGGTGGCCAGTGTGATTCCAAGCGTGGAAAGCATGCCAACTGCAGCAAGAGCAATACCGTAAAGGCCTTTGGCTTCGTTGGAAACGGTAAAGCCGCCGGAAACAAAGTAGGCAATCAGTACGCATGCGGAAATGATCAGAATGGGAAGTGCCGTGGAGAGCATACCCAATGAAAGACCGCCGATGATGGTGGTGGCGGAGCCTGTTTCAGAGTCGTTGCTCAGCTTTTTAGTGGGTTTGTAGGTGTCAGATGTGAAATATTCGGTGGATTGTCCGATCAGTACACCGGAAACAAGACCGGCCAGGATGGCGAAATAGAAACCGATATTTTCCTTACCAAGCAGAAACCAAACCATCGGAAGAGCGATGATTGCAATCAGAATTGCACTGAAATTTGTGCCACGGCTTAGTGCTTTTAAAAGGTCTCTTTGGGAAGCGCCTTCTTGGGTACGTACCAGGAAGGTACCAAATACTGAGCAAACGATACCGACGGCGGCCATCAGCATGGGAAGAGCCATTGCGGTGACGGTGAGATCACCTTTAAATGCGGCGACACCGAGTGCGGCGGCGGAGATGATTGATCCTACGTAAGATTCATAAAGATCGGCACCCATACCGGCAACGTCACCAACGTTATCACCAACGTTATCGGCAATAACGGCGGGATTTCTGGGATCATCTTCGGGGATACCGGCTTCAACCTTGCCAACCAAGTCTGCGCCTACGTCGGCAGCTTTGGTAAAGATACCGCCGCCTACACGGGCAAACAGTGCCATGGAGGAGGCACCCATGCCAAAGGTGAGCATTGCACTTGTGATCGCAGTTGCATCCAGCTTGAATACATATTTCAATAACATGAACCAAACGGAGATATCCAACAGACCTAAACCGACCACAGTAAAGCCCATTACGGAGCCGGCAGAGAAAGCGACCCGCAGACCACGGTTCAGGCCCTCACGACAGGCATTTGCGGTTCTGCTGTTTGCTGCAGTGGCAATTTTCATGCCGACAAAGCCGGAAAGCCCGGAGAAGAAACCGCCGGTAACAAAGGCGAAGGGGACATACCAGGTCAGCATCTTAAAGGCAGCCATGATGCAGAGAATCACGAACATGCAGGCGAAGAAAATTGACACAATAGTATACTGGCGTTTCAAATAAGCATTAGCACCTTTACGGATAGAACTTGCGATTTTTTTCATCAGGTCGGTTCCTTCTGAAAATTTAAGAACTTTTTTTGCTGTAAAAATTGCGAAAAGCAGTGCGACCACTGCTCCCAAAAAGGTAAAAACTACCAAACTGTTTTCCAAAGTAAACATTAAAAACTTCCTTTCTTATTTATAAGCTTGAAAAACAACAATGATTTTAACACCATTTTGTGGTTTTTACAAGGAAAAATGCGTAAAATAAATAAAATCTCGGTTTATAACGAGAAAAATATTTGAATATTTATTTTTTCATGTTATAATAGACAAAAGATTTTGCGTCTTTTTTGAATTTCTATCGATATGTCTGGAGGGATTAGGCGTTATGAATTCAGAAATGGAACTCAGTTTGCTTAATGATTTTTATGAGTTTACCATGAGCAACGGCTATTTTAACGAGAGAAAAGGGGATCAGATCGTTTATTTTGATGTCTTTTTCCGTCGGGTCCCTGACCGTGGCGGGTATGCGATCTGCTGTGGTTTGGATCAGGTGATCGACTATATCTCTAATCTTTCTTATTCGGATGAAAGCATTGAATTTTTGCGCCAAAAAGGAATCTTTTCTGAGGGATTTCTGGAATATCTGCGTAATTTTAAATTCACTTGTGATGTTTATGCAGTCCCGGAAGGTACGCCTATTTTTCCGGGTGAACCCATTCTGACGGTGCGTGGCCCAGCCATTCAGGCGCAGCTTCTGGAAACGATGATCCTGCTGACGATCAACCATCAAAGCCTTATTGCCACCAAGGCTTCCCGTATCGTCAGAGCGGCAGACGGTCGCGGTGTTAGTGAGTTCGGCGCCCGCCGCGCCCACGGTACTGCGGCTTCGATCATGGGGGCGAGAGCGGCATATATTGCCGGTTGTACCGGTACCTCCAATGCGCTTTGTGACAAGCTTTACGGGGTTCCAAGCAGCGGCACGATGGCGCATAGCTGGGTTCAGAGCTTCCCCTCGGAATATGAAGCTTTTGCCGCTTATGCAAGAAATTATCCTCACACCTGTACGCTGTTGATCGACACGTTTAATGTGCTGAAATCCGGACTGCCCAATGCGATCCGTTGCTTTGATGAGGTGCTGAAGCCGATGGGAGCACGTCCCTTTGCGGTGCGGATCGATTCCGGTGATATTACTTATCTTTCGAAGAAGATTCGCCGTATTCTGGATGAAGCCGGGTATCCGGATTGCAAGATCATGGTGTCGAATTCTTTGGACGAATATATTATTCGCGACTGTATCATGCAGGGGGCGAAGATCGATCTTTTTGGCGTAGGGGAGAGGCTGATCACTTCTCGCAGTGAGTCTGTTTTCGGTGGTGTCTATAAGCTCGTTGCTGTAGAGGAAGAGGATGGCACCGTTACTCCTAAGATCAAGATATCGGAAAATATTGAAAAGATCACGGTTCCGTGCTTCAAGCAGTTGTATCGCTTTTTCTCCAAGGAGACTGGTATGGCGATTGCCGATCTTTTGACATTACATGAGGAGAAAATTGACGAAAATGAGCCTTATACGCTCTTTGATCCGGTTCACACCTGGAAGGAAAAGGTGGTTACGGATTACACGGCAGTACCAATGTTGAAGCCGATTTTCGTGAACGGCGAATTGGT
>CAYLIT010000020.1:0-9314 GCA_964383835.1 uncultured Eubacteriales bacterium | reverse complement strand
AGCCCTCTACACAAGAGATCAGAGCTTATTGTCTGGAACAGTTGGACCTGCTTTGGGATGAAGTGAAGCGCTTTGAAAATCCCCATGAATTTTACGTGGATTACTCTAAAAAACTTTGGGATATCCGGCATGATCTGCTGAAAAATCGCTAAAAATATGAGTTGTCATAATAACCAAAAATACCGCATGTATTTTTTTACAAGCGGTATTTTTGGTTATTATGCACAATTGATTATGTAAACTGTTTTCGGTTTGTTCAAAATTATCGAAAAATTTATCAATTTGTTTGTAAAAAGTTAAAAAAAATATTGAAATTGTATATATAATGTGCTATAATCTACCCGATAGTATGGAGAAAAGCATACATTTTGCTTTTGTTTATTTTGATCAGTTACAACTGTTCAAAAAGTCCAAAGTGCATGTGTGCCGATTCAATACTGATCAATCTAACTTGGAGGTAGTTTATGAAAGACAAAAAAGTTAGCGCTGTTCTTCGGTCTTTCCTGGCGGCCATAATGGTTCTCGTTATGGCGCTTTCGATGTCCACTTTCGTCTTTGCTGACGAGGCGGCCACTGATGCTACGTCGGGTGATACCGCTGCTACAGACACCGGAGATGCCGATCAGGCTACAACAGAGGGTGGCTCATCTGCTGCTGAAGCTGTTGTTCCCGAGGGCACGAGCAATGAGTCTACCGTATCCGTGGTCGGTTTTTACCGCGACGGCAGATATGTGGACTACTACAATGAGCACGCTGCAGACGATGTGAAGCTTCCTGAGATCGCGATCGATCCCACTCAGCCGACTTCTTTTACCGCCGCTCATGAGATTAAGGCTACTTACGAGGGCCGCGATCAGGTTCTGGTAACCACCGGTAACGGCGATCTTACCTATACCGTTAACGTGACCAAGACCGGTATGTATGCCATCAACTTTGATTACTTGCCGTTGCTTGGGGACGGTAACGGGAAGGATTATGAGATTGAAGTTAAGATCGACGGAGTTCTGCCGCACGATGATGCAGACCGTTTCACCATGAAGCGTAACTGGACCAACGAGGATGAAGAGAGTATCTTTGACGATATCGGCAATGAGCTCTATTCCAAGCAGGTCGAGTCTGCTAAGTGGCTGAGCAGAGATATTCGTGATCCTGACGGTGTGTTTGATGACGCCGTAAAGTTTTATCTGACCGCCGGTCTGCACACCATCACCTTTACCTTTAACACCGGTGTGCTGGCGCTGGACAACATCCGTCTGTACAATGACGGTGCTGATATGTCCTATGCGGATTACCTCACTCTGAACGATTCCAAGGGTGCTGTTGACGCTACGGAAGAGTTTACTCTGGAAGCTGAAGACTTCCTGGATAAGAGTGAATCCTTGATCCAGCCCGCCTATGACCGTAGTGACCCGAAGGTTACTCCTTACAGCATCAGCAAGACTCGCTTGAACGTTATCGGCGGCGAGAACTGGAACACCACTGGCCAGACCGTAAACTGGGTGATTGATGTACCTGCTGACGGCTACTACACCATCGGCGTTCGTTATCGTCAGTCCTATGTTGAGGATTCCACCTCTTACAGACGCCTGTATCTTGACGGCGTTGTACCTTTTGAAGAGGCAAACACCCTCGGATTCCCCTTTGGTACCGGCTATCAGTACAAGGTTCTTGGTGGTACCGACGAGAACGGTGAGGCTGTTGACTATAAGTTCTATTTGACTGCCGGTCAGCATGAGCTTTCTTTGGAGGTTGTTATCGGCGATATGGCCGCTGTCAGCCGTGAGGCAGAAGACCTGGTCTATCAGTTGAACTACATCTATCGTAAGATCATCATCATCACAGGTACTACTCCCGATACTTATCGCGACTATGAGTTGGACAAAAAGATCTCTGACTTGGAAGAGATGTTCACCTCTGTTTACAATGATCTGCTTGGTATCAAAGAGCAGGTTATTGCGATCAACGGCAACCTTGGTTCTGCTTCGATCATTACTATTCTGGAAAAGCAGATTTCCGACTTTATTGAGAAGCCCTATGCAATTCCGGATCGTCTTTCTACCTTTAAAGATAATATAAGTACTCTCAGCTCCTGGATGCTGGCCCTGCGTGATCTGCCGGTTCAGTTTGATAAGATGATCTTCACCGGAGCTGCCAGTACCGCTACCCGTCAGACTGCTAACTTCTGGGAAAGTCTTTCTCATGAGGTTCGCGCATTCATTTCTTCCTTTGTTGACGACTACACTTCTGTCGGTGCCGAGAGTGCTTCCGGTCGTACGCTGACCGTTTGGGTTGGTACCGGTCGTGACCAGGCTACCGTTCTGAAGACGCTGACCACCAACTACTTCACCCCGGAGACTGATATTGCCGTGAACGTGGGTCTTGTTCCGCTGAGTATTCTGCAAAAGGCGATCGTAGCCGGTCGTGGTCCGGATATTGCGCTGCACGTCAGCCGTACCGAGCCGATGAACCTGGGCTATCGTAATGCAGTTGTTGACCTGACTCAATTCAGCGATTTTGAAGAAGTGGCCAGCCGCTTCTCCAAATATGCATTGACTCCGTACACCTTGAGTACTGAGGATGAAGATGGCAATAAGATCAATAAGATCTTTGCTCTTCCTGAAACGCAGGACTTTAAGCTGATGTTCTACCGCACCGATATCTTCGCTGAATTAGGCATTAAAGCTCCTAATACCTGGGATGAGTTGGATGATATCCTGCCTTACATTCAGGCAAACAACATGACTGTTGGTCTGGATCCCAACGCCAGTGGCGAGACCTTCTACACTCTGATTCTGCAGAGCGGTCACACTCCTTATAAAGAGGATGGTACCGGCACCAACTTTACCGAGCAGTACGCTATTGATGCGTTCGAAAGATGGACTCGTTACTATCTGCAGTATGACCTGCCTACTGACTATAGCTGGTACAGCCGTTTCAGAAACGGTGAAATGCCTTTGGTTATCCAGGGTTATTCCAGTATTACTTATTTGCAGGAATCTGCTCCTGAGTTGAACGGTCTGTGGGACGTTGCTCCCATGCCCGGTATCCTGGACGAGGAGACCGGCATCATCAACCGCACTGACCAATCCAGTGGTATGTCTGGTTGTATGATTATCGAAAGAACCATCGAGAAAGCTAAGGATCCCGAGCAGAAACTCCAGGATGCCTGGACCTTCTTGAAGTGGTGGACCTCTGCTGATATTGCGGCAGATTACGGTAACCGCGTTGAAATGGCGATCGGCTCCGTTGCAAGATATTCCACTGCCAACTTGGAAGCTTTCGAGAAGATCAAGTGGTCCAGCTCGGAGGCGAATGTTATCAGAGCGCAGCGTGAGTGGACCCGCGAGACTCCCGAATTGGTCGGTGGTTACTATGTAAGCCGTAACGTGATCAACGCTTTCCGTAACGTTGTTAACAACAAGGCTAATCCTCGCGAAAAATTGTTCTATTATAATAATGAGATCAACGATGAGATTTGGCGTAAGAGATCCGAATATCATCTGTCTGTTCCGGAGGAGGCGAGAAAATAATGGCTTCTGCATCTAAGCAACGTGAAATTGAATTATTAAAGAAGAAGAGATTATCCTTCTCTGAACGGGCCGCTTTGACTTGGCGGGAGATGAAGGATAACAAGATCAACTATCTGATGATCTTGCCGTTCGTACTGTTCTTTACCTTATTTACTATTATCCCCATCGGCGCTTCGATCATTCTATCCTTTACCCGCTACGATATTTTGAACACTCCGATCTTCATCGGATGGGATAACTACCTGCGGATGTTCCTTGAGGATAGCGTATTTATGATCTCTTTGAAGAACACTTTGAAGTTTGCGATCATTACCGGCCCTGTCGGTTACCTGCTCTGCTTTATTTTTGCGTGGTTTATCAACGATCTGCCCCCGATCGCAAGAGCGTTCTTTACCGTGGTATTCTATGCGCCCACCCTTGCAAACGTATATTTCATCTTCCAGTATCTGTTCAGCGCCGATATGTACGGTCTGATCAACTCTATTTTGATGAACCTTGGTGTAATTGACGAGCCTATCGCTTGGTTGAAGAACACGAAGTATATGATGAACATCGTTATCATCGTTCAGCTTTGGTGTTCGTTGGGCACCAGCTTCCTTTCGTTCGTTGCCGGTCTGCAGAACCTGGATCCCTCTCTTGCAGAGGCCGGCGCTATCGACGGTGTTCGCAATCGGTTCCAGGAACTGTTCTACATCACTCTGCCTCAGATGGGTGGTATGCTGATGTTCGGTGCGGTTATGCAGATCTCTTCTGCATTCGCAGTCGGTAGTATCTCATCCTCGCTGTTGGGTAATCCGTCGGTAGACTATGCCGGCCATACTTTGGTACTGCATATTTCCGACTTCGGTCACACCCGTTTTGAGTTGGGTTACGCTTCCGCAATTGCCGTAGTGCTGTTTGCGATGATGATCCTGAGTAAGGTGCTCATCAACAAACTGCTTGCACGGTTCTCACATGATTAAGAAAGGAGAGTGAACGAAATATGTCTACAAAATTAAGAAGAACGAAGGCTTCTGTTGTTGGCGATGTATCTACATACCTTTTGCTCGCTCTCTACGCCGCCTTCATGTCTTTGCCTTTGGTTTACGCCATCGTGCAATCTGTGAAGCCTTATAACGAACTGTTCATCTTCCCGCCCCGGTTCTTCACTAAGAACCCCACGATGATGAACTTCAGAAAACTGTTTGACCTGACCTCCACCTCCTGGGTGCCGTTCTCCAGATATGTTTTCAACACCTTGACCAACACCATTGTAGGCACGGTAATTCATATCATCTCTGCCGCAATGTGTGCTTATCCGTTGGCTAAAAACAAGTTTCCCGGCAAGAAGATCATCTTCAACCTGGTCGTTTGGTCCTTGCTGTTTACCGGCGGCGTTACCGAGATCCCTGTTTACCTTGTAATGTCTTACATGGGAATCATAGATACCTACTTTGCTTACTGGCTGCCCGAAATCGCGGCAACCATGGGCGTGTTCCTGCTGAAGCAGAACGTGGCTGAAATTCCGAATGCTATGATCGAAGCGGCTCGCATTGACGGAGCAGGGGAGTGGAAGATCCTGTGGTCTATCGTAATGCCGTCCATCAAGCCTGCTTGGTTGACCCTGGCAATCTTCTCTTTCCAGAGAAACTGGAACGCGACTGCTGGCTCTTATATCTATACTGAGACCCTGAAGACGTTGCCTACCGCTTTGAGTCAGATCACTGCTGCAGGAAGCGTTGCCCGTGCCGGTGAGGCGTATGCCGCATCTGTGCTGATGATGATTCCGCCGATCATCTTCTTTATCTTCGCCCAGAGTAGTACGGTAAAGACAATGGCGCATGCCGGTATTAAGGGTTAAGGGGGTGCACGACATGAAAAAGAAATTATTGAAAGTCGGCACTATTGCATTGATCATGCTCGTCATGGCTTCGATGTTGGCAATGCCCTCTTCTGCTTATATCGCTTTCAATACCTACAATTATAATTATTACGGTGAAGCGATTGAAACTCCTTCCGGCTATACGCCCGAAACTGTTTATTATGGTGAGGACCTGGGAGTTGGAACGCTCTCAAATGCCGTTGACCTTTATGTCAGCCCGCAGAACGAGATCTATATCCTTGATTATCTCGGAAGCGAAAACTTCCCCCGTTTGCACATCTTTGATTCCAACTTCAAGCATATCAAAACTTTGGATACCCTGACTGCGAACGGTAATCCCTATACCATGAAATTGCCCGAGAGCGTCGTGGTTGATAAATACGGTTATATCTATATTTGTGATACCGGTAACCGTCAGATCCTGAAGTTGGATAAGGATAAGAGCGGCAAGATCGTTCAGACTGTTGGCGCTCCGAATTCTGATCTGTTTACCGGCGAGTTTAAGCCCTCCAAGATCGCAATTGCAAAGAATATGTCTTTGTATGTTATCTGCTCCGGTGCCTTGGACGGTATCATGGAATTTGACGAAAATGGAACGTTCCTGCGTTATTTCGGTGCTCCCGATGTGCAGATGTCTGTTACCGATATGATCGCGCTGGCTTGGCGTCGTGTTTACCGTTCGATTTTGGGAAGCGATGCGGACGTATCGTTTGCTACCTTCGTTCCCACAGAGTTCTCCAATCTGGTCGTTGATGATTACGGCTTTGTATATTCCGTAATTGCCGCTACCGAGGATTCCAATACTGAGCAGCTCTTGAAAATGAACTTCCTGGGCAACAACATTTTGGATCCTACGGCCAAGAGTACTCAAAAGGTCAACGATACTCTTTCCAAGACCTATGGTGATCTGCAACGTCGTGGCACCAAGAGTGAGGGTAACATCTTTACCGATGTTGCGGTCTCTGAAGATGGCTTTATCACAATGCTGGACTCCAATCTTTGTAAAATCTTTGAGTATGATGCCGAAGGCAACTTGACCTTTGTTTATGCCGGTATGGGTAAGCAGATGGGTATGCTTTATGAGCCTGCCGGCATCGCAAAGCTTGGGGATAAGACGCTGGTTTTGGATTCCCACTTCGGTTCTGTTACGGTTTATGAACTGACTCAATACGGCAGAGTTCTGCACGACGGTATTCTGCTTTATGATCAGGGTCTTTATACCGAGGCTGAAGACTATTGGAATGAGATCCTAAAGGCTAACGCAAACTGCGAGCTTGCTCACATTGGTCTTGGTAAGGTTTACTATCAGTTCGGCCGCTATGAAGATGCGATCAACCATTTCAAGATCGCAAACGACCGGATGAATTATCAGGATTCTTACTCTCTTTACAGAGAGTCTGTGATTGCCGATTACTTTGATGTGATCATGACCGTACTTGTGATCATTGTGATCGCCGCTATCGTATGGCGTGTGTTTGGTAAATCAATCAAGAAAATGATCAAAGAAAGAAAGCAAGGAGGTGACGATGATGCAGAAATTATGGAGTAATATCTATTTGCTTCTTCAGACGTTGAAGGATCGTCTTTTTGTTGGCAAAAAGAACCCGTTTCTGATGCTGAACCATCCCATCGAAACGATGGAAGATCTGAAGTATAAGAAGAACGGTTCTACTGTTTATGCAACCCTGCTTCTTGTTGCATTCACGGTTTCTGCCATCATCCAGGAAGTTGCTACAGGCTTCATTTATACCACTTTGCGGATCAAGGATTTCAATATCCTGACTGTTTTATGTACCTCCGGCTTGATGGTACTGCTGTTTGTGGTCGCAAACTGGGCGTTGTGCACCTTGCTGAACGGCGAGGGGCGGTTGGTCGATATCTATGTCATGACCTGCTACAACCTGACCCCGTTGACTGCATATAATCTGGTTAGCACTGTCCTTTCCAGATTTCTCGTCGAAAGCGAATACACCTTCGTAACCATCGCAGGTGTTTGCTGTACGATTTGGTTCGTTGTGCTGATGTTCTACGGTGTAATGACGATCCATAACTACAAATTCTGGGGAACCTTGCTGAACTTGATCGCATCTTTGGTTGCTATGGCGATCATCTTTTTCCTGATCTTCCTGTTTGTTGTTTTGGTTCAGCAGCTTTATGTGTTCGTTCTGACCCTCTATACGGAATGTCGTATGAGAATACTATCATAAGAAAGGAGAGAAGTGAATTATGAAAAAGACAATTTCTATGTTACTGTCGTTAGTGTTGCTTCTTTCCTGCATCTCTACGATCACCTTTGCGGCGAGCGCTGCTCCTGAAACGCTGGATGTACCCGGCGCGAATTACCAGCTTGTTAATGAGAATGCAAACCTTGCTTTGTATATCGACAGCACTGCCGGTAACTTCGGCGTTATGAACATTAAGACCGGTACGGTTTGGTATTCCAATCCTCTTGATTATGAGAAGGATACTTTTGCGCAGGGTGAAAGCTATGATGAGCTTTCCACCAAGGTTACGGTTGAGTATCTCACCGAGGCGTATAAGACTTATTCGATCACCTCTCTCAAGGCTTCCACCATTACGGAGAAGCAGGGGAAGGATTGGGTTATGACCTTCTATTTCAAGGGTAATAACACTGATTTTACGATCCCTGTGAGACTGGTGCTGAAAGAGGATTATCTGCACGTTGAGCTGATGATCGATCAGATCAGAGAGCTTGGCGGTAGCCGTGTTCTTTCCGTTAAGTTGCTTCAGTTCTTTGGCGCAGCCGGAAAAAATGATACCGGTTATGGCTTGATTCCCGACGGTACCGGCTCCTTGATGGAGTTTAATCGTGGTGTTCTGAACTCTTATGAGTTTGGTATTGAGGGTGAAGGTCAGTTCTATGCTCCGAACCCCACTGAGACTGCCACCAGTAACTATTTCACCAACTGGAATGAGCCTCTCCGCCTGCCTGTGTACGGTATGGTGAAGAACGGTGAAGCGTATCTCAATATTATTGAGAGCGGTGCTGCTGTTGCTGACCTTCATTCTTATATTAGCGGTTATAAGAATAGCTATAATACGATGTTTACTTTGATTCACGTTCGCGATACTCAGAATCGTCGTAGTTCCACCGGTAAATCCGGTAGCGGTTCTTATTACACCGATTCCTTGCCCGAGAACTATATCGCCAGATATTACTTCTTGAACGGTGAGGATGCCAACTATATTGGTATGGCCGAGAAGTATAGGGAGTACCTGATCAAAGAACAGGGTTTGACCAAAGTGAAAGAAGCGGCTTCTAATACGCTTTCCATCGCGCTGTACGGTGCTGTTAAGAAATCCAAGCATTTCCTTGGTATTCCTTACACCGGTCAGGAGGCTTTGACCACTTATAAAGAAGCGGAAGAGCTGATTGATCGGCTGAGCAATGATCAGGTCGATAAGGTGTATATCAACTATCTCGGTTGGGCCTCCGGTGGTCTTGAAACTACGATGTCTACCGAGATAGCAGCTAATTCTAAACTGGGTGGAAAAAAAGCCCTGCAGAAGCTGATCGATAAGGCGAATAGTGCAAACTATATGTTGAGCCTCGATGCAGATCTCCAGGCTTTCTACAGCGGTAATGAAGACGTTAAAAAGTTCAAGAATACCGCTTATGGTCTTGATTCTTCTCCTGTTGCAATCTATAAGTCCAGAATTTATGCCGCAGGCGCAAAAACCACCAGCGAGATCCTGAATCAGCTGATACATCCTGGTCACATGTATGGCTATGCCGAGGCCTTCATGGAGAATGCAACTGCCGAGAATATCAAGAGCTTTTCCTTCAACTCCATTGGTGACACCCTCTACTGCGCTTATAACCTGCAGGATGTAATCACCCGTGACGGTTCGGAAAATGAAATGATCAAGATTTTTAAGAAGGCTTCCGAGGTTGCCGCTGA
>CAYLIT010000019.1:0-15388 GCA_964383835.1 uncultured Eubacteriales bacterium | reverse complement strand
CGCCCAACATAAGCCCGGCGTTCTGGAGAAAGCCGAAGAGGTGCTGAACACCCTGAAGGACTGCTGCCGTGTGAAGATGGACGCTTCTGACAACAGCCCCGGCTGGAAGTTTGCCGAGTATGAAATGAAGGGTGTGCCCATCCGCCTGGAGCTGGGCCCCCGTGATATCGAAAACGGCGTTTGCATCCTCTCTCGCCGCGATACCGCCGAAAAGATCACCGTGGAGCTCACGAAGCTGCCCGAGATCATCCCTGCCCTGCTGAAGGAGATCCACGAAAATCTGTATAACCGCGCTCTGGAGCGCCGTCAGAATATGACCTATACCGCGCATAACATGGACGAGCTCAAAGAGATCGCCGCCACCAAGCCCGGCTTTATCCGCGCAATGTGGTGCGGCGAGGAGGACTGCGAGCTGAAGCTCAAGGAAGAGGCCGATATCTCTTCCCGCTGTATGCCCTTTGAGGATCAGGAGCAGGTCAGCGAGACCTGCGTCTGCTGCGGAAAACCCGCCAAAAAACTCGTTTATTGGGGCAAAGCATACTAAGATCCTTGCGGGCATGGGCTTTTTTGCCCATGCCCGCAACATTTTTTCGATTTAATTCGTAATCCTTTATAGAAGGGAGTTCCCTATGGCCTATACCGATGATCAAATGCGGCGTATCGTCGCTGAATACGGCCCTTGCGTCTGGCGGATCGCGCTGACTCAGTTGCGCTCTACCCACGATGCCGAGGATATCTATCAAGAAGTCTTTTTGCGCCTGATCCGCCATGATCCGCAATTCGAGTCCACCACCCACCAAAAGGCCTGGTTCGTGCGGGTGACGGTCAACTGCTGTAAGGATCTTTTGAAAAAGCGGCATCGCAAGGACGTGGCCTTAGAGGACCGGGATCAACTGCCCGCAGAGCCTTCTGAAAACATCGCCCTCTCGCTGGCGCTGGATGAGCTCTCGCCAAAACAGCGGTTGCTGATCCATCTCTACTACTACGAGGGCTATAAATGTGAAGAGATCGCCCGCGCCCTGGAGATGAACGCCTCCACCGTGCGGAGCATCCTCAAGCGAGCCAGAAAAAAGCTGAAGAATTTTATGGAAGGAGGGTTCGATGATGTTTGAAGAGCAATACCGTAAATATTGCCGTGAGATCAAGCCCTCCGAGGAGCTGAACGATGAAACGCTGGCACTGATGAAGGAGGCCCGGGACCACCGCGCAACGATCCAGCCCCCCGCCCCCCTGAAATGGAAGCCGGCCGTGGTCCTGCCCATCGCCGGCACAGCCGCCGCGGCGGCAGTCGCCCTGGTGATCGTGGGCGTGTGGCTCACCCGCGGAAACGGCGACCTTCAAGAAGAGGCCGGCGATATAAGCGCCGCCTTTGGGGAAGACTCCTTCTATTCCACCGCCGATCCGGACGATGATTACGATTCCGCCATCCAGGATTACCTGGACGAAAACGAGCCCGCCGAAAAGCCCGAAGACAGCTCTGCAAGCGACACCGTCGGCGGCTCCGCCAACAGCACTACGGGGAGCTCTGACATCGTGGCCGACAGCCCCACCGATAGTACCGGAAATTCCGACGATGACAGCAGCAGTGACAGCGCCGGAGATATCCTTTACGGCAGCGGAACCTCCTCCGGCGAAGAAAATGATGCACCCGAGGACGAAGGGCAATCCACCGAGCCGGCCCTCCCCGCCGACCCCTACGGGCCGGAGATCAGCCAGGAGAAAAACGTCGAGACCTATCTCTCCATCCGCGACTACCTTGACGCGCTGACCCAAAAGACCGCCCCCGGCTACGGCAGTAACTACTACAATGCCCGGGAACTGCTGATCGTCCCCAATCTGTTGCCGGACGGCGCCCGGTTCCGTCACCTTTATCTCAACACCCGGACCGGAAAATATTCCTACTCCTATCACTTTACAAAGGACGGAAAAGATTATATAATTGACGTAGAGGTCAATGTCGTCACCCCCAAGAACCTCAACGAACTGCGGCTGTACAAAGAGCACGCCGCCGAAGAAGAGATCCTTACCGCCAAGGATGGGGACCGGCTGTATTATCAGTTCGGCGAGCAGGACCTCGTAACCGTCACCCTGACGGACGTGACCGCCACCGTCCCACTCACCACCGACGAGACCGCCGCCCTGCTGACACAGTTTGATCTGGAGCGGTGCTCTCTGCTCAACCCGGTATTAGACATGAAATATTAAGGAGAAAATGACCATGGCACAAAAAGAATTTCATCCCTGGGAAGGGTACGTAAAGCCCTTCCGCATCTTCGGCAATCTGTATTTCTGCGGCACCAAGCCCGCCAGCACCCACCTGATCGATACCGGCGACGGTCTGATCCTCATCGACCCCGGCTATCCCTTAAGCCTTTATCTGGTCATTCAAAACATCTGGGAGCTGGGCTTTGATCCCAAGGATATCAAATACATCGTCAACACCCACGGTCACTTCGATCACTGCGGCGCCACCCGTGCGCTGGCAGAAATGACCGGCGCCAAGACCTTTTTGGGTGCCGAGGACTTAACTTATGTAAACGGCGAGACCGACCTGCATCTGGGCGCCAGAAAAAGCACCCCTTTCAACTGCTTCCAGGAGCTCTTCACCCCCGACGTTCTGTTGAAGGACGGCGACCACATCGTGCTGGGCAACACCGATATCCTCTGTTACGCGGCGCCCGGTCACACCCCCGGCACCATGGCCTTCTTCTTCAACGTGACCGACGGCAAGCAGACCCTGCGGGCCGGTATGCACGGCGGTGTAGGCTTCAACACCTTTAAGATGCCTTTTATCGAAGAGTTTGGCATCGGCACCGGCATCCGGGAGCGGTTCGTTCCCGCCATCGAGCGGTTCATCGACGAGCCGGTGGATATCTTCCTCGGCAACCACGTGGGCAATAACGATACCGTGGGCAAATCCTTGGAAATGACCGAGGATTATAACCCCTTCATCGACCCCACCGCCTTCAAAGCCTTTATGCAAAAGAAGATCAACGCCTATTACGAGTTCCTGGAAGAGGAAAAAAACAACGCATAATGCATCACCCCGACCGCGGTCGGGGTGATTTTTTAAAATATTGATGTTCGTTTTGTCCAAAATGTTCGATTTGTCTATAGACAAATCCCAAAAATCCTTTATAATTTGAAGTAGAAACCAACGGGAGGTATTATGATGAATTGGGAATTTTTACGTTCTGACGAAATGGCGACCGCTATCGAAAAATCCGGTGGCCTTTGTATTCTGCCTATCGGCTGTACCGAACGGCACGGCCCCCACATGCCTTTGGGCACCGACTCTCTGCAAGTCAAGGCTCACGTAGAGCAAGCGGCAGAAATTGAAGACGTAGTCATCTTCCCCACCGCCATGTGGCTGGGCGATATGGTCGGCATCGCAGGCCATCCCCGGGGTGCTGAAATCAACCACGGTGCCATCTCCCTCAATCCCCATACCCTCTTGACCATTCTGGAAGAGCTGTGCGACGAGATTGCAAGAAACGGCTTCCGCAAAATCCTCATCGTCAACTGCCACGGCGGCAACAGCAACGTACTGGACTATTTCCTGCGCGCCCAAGGCTATAAGAACAAAAACTACGCCACCATGAAGACCAACAGCTACGATAAGGTCGTCGGCAAAGCGGATCAGATCTATCCCTACTTCGTGGAGCATCGGGACGAGTACCCCATGCTGACCGATCACGATATGGAGGTCCTCAAGGGCTTTGCCGAGCGGGAAGGCGGCTTCGGCGGCGGTCATGCCCATTTCGTGGAGACCGCTTGGATCATGGGCGCCTATCCCGGCCTCATCGCCGAGGATCGCTTTGAGCTGGAAAACGGCTACTCAACCGGCCGCTCCGATTACCTGAGGGAGCTGGGTGTCAGCGTCACCCGTCAATGGGCGGCAGACTACCCCTACGCCTACAGCGGCCACCCCTCCACCGGCTGTACCGAAACCATCGGTCAAGCCTTTAACCTCTACTGCGCCCGCCGCCTTGCCAATATATTTAAGGTATTGAAAGAGGACGAAGAGTGCGTGCGTATCGCCACCGGCAAATAAAAGGAGTGAAAAAATGAAATTTCAAGAAATCGCCGCAAAATTAGGCGTTGAAAACTATTCCGAAAAGCTCGTCGAGATCTATGAAAATTTAGATCAGGTCTGCATCGATCCCTGCGATCTTGCGGCACTTGAAGCGCTGGAAAAGAAATACAACGTATTGAAGGAGCACTACGATGCAGTCAAAGAGGCTGCCATCGCCATTAAAAACGATCCCATCCGCTATCCCTGGGCCAAGACGGTCGCCACCGCCATCAAGACCCGTCAGGTTATGAGCGGAAAGCTCATTCCCACCCCCGTCAGCGACGAAACCCCTGCAGGGGACTGGATGCCCCTTTTAATGCTGCTGCCCGCCATCCCCGACGTGGAGACCGCCTACCGCAAACTGGGCTTCGACGACCAAGAGGTCGATCGGATCATCCAATCCTTCTATGGCTGTATCGGTGCCACCGAAAGAAGAACGGGGCGCCCCGGCTATAACCGCTCCTATTTCAATTGGCAGCTGATCTACGTCCGCACCGCACTCTTCCGCTTCCAATCCTTTAACTATGAGCTCAAAGAGCTGCCCTGCGGCTACATCCTCAGAAACCGCACTGACGGCAGGATCCAGCCGCTGATGAGCAGTGAAAAATTCCATCGCAGCGGAATGTCCATCGAAGCCGCAGGCTTCACAGACGAGGAAGGTGCCTTTGAAACCACCTTCACCGAAACCGAGGATGCCTATATCGGTCATCCCGCTGTAAACTGTCTCGTTCAACGGGAACCTCAATCCTTCCCCAAGGCGGAGTGGGAATGCGTTCTGCGCCCCGGCGATCACGTGGTCAGTGTACATATCCCCGCCAAAACCGACCTCTCCCCTGAGGCGGTGGAAAAAAGCTATAAAGAGGGTCTGGAATTCATCGACCAATATTTCCCTGACTTCAAGCCGAAGGCTTATTTCTGCAAATCCTGGCTGATGGATCCCCATTTGGAGGAAATTTTAGGCAGCGAGTCCAAAATTGCCAAGTTCCAGAACGGGTTCACCCGTTGGACCGGCTCCAGCGAAGGCAAAGAGATCTTCTCCTTTGTGTTCATCGGCTTCAAGGGCGAATATAAGGATCTGCCCGAGGATACCACCCTGATGCGCAAATTAAAGGAACGCTATCTTGCGGGAAAGCATATCCACGGCTACAACGGCGTGCTGTTCAGATAAGCGCAGACCAAAAGAAATTAAAAACAAAAAGGCTTTTACAGAAATCACATTTCTGCGAAAGCCTTTTTCCTTTTTATACTTCGTTTTTTTCACGTTTTTTATCAAAAAATAACCCTTGAGGTGTTAAAAAACAATGAAAAAAGCGATCAAATGGATCAACATTTTTACCCTGCCCGCCGTTTTTTTGGCGATGCTCGGTATTTATGTTTCCCAGATCCCTACGGTTTATAACTGCTATCCCGGCGAGGATCCGGCAGGTAGCGTATTCTATACTTTAGAGGCAGATACCCCCGCCGCCCAGCGTTCCGAAGGCGAAAGCTATACCGCAAAGGTCAAGCTTTTTGGTCTTTTGCCTATTAAAAATGCACTCATCAACCGCATCACCCAAAAACAATTAGTGGTGCTCGGCACCCCCTTTGGAGTCAAGCTTTATACCAAAGGGGTGATCGTGGTGGATGCGGAGGAAAACAGCCCCGCCATCGAATCCGGAGTGCAGGTGGGGGATATCATCCTTTCTTATAACGATACCGTCATCCACTCCAACGAGGAACTGGCGAAAGAGGTGCAAAAATGCGAAGGAAACAAGCAGAAGCTTTGCCTCTTGCGTAATCAACGGGAGCAGACCGTCTGGGTCACCCCCGCCCAAAACGAAGACGGCTATTCCATCGGCCTTTGGGTGCGGGACAGCACCGCAGGATTGGGGACCCTCACCTACTATGATCCCTCCACCAATACCCTGGCAGGCCTCGGCCACTCCATCTCGGACGTGGACACCGGCCTGATCATGCCGGTGGATAACGGTACCCTGGTGGCCGCCGAGATCACCGGTGCTAAAATTGGCGAAGAAGGCGCCCCCGGCGAGCTCTTGGGCTTTTTGAAAGACCGTACCCTGGGCGAGGTTACCACCAACAACAACGCCGGCCTTTTCGGCGAGGCCTCCGCCGATTTCAGCGGCGTCAGCTATCCCGTCGCCCTCAAGGACGAGATCGTCGTTGGGGAAGCGCAGATCCTCAGCACCGTCCGGGGCAACACCCCCAAAGCCTATACCGTCATGATCACCAAGATCAACAATAACCTTTCGGAAAACCGCAACCTCTGCATCCAAGTCACCGATCCCGAGCTCCTTGCCGCCACCGGCGGTATCGTGCAAGGCATGAGCGGCTCGCCGATCCTGCAAAACGGCAAACTCATCGGTGCGGTAACCCACGTCCTCGTCTCCGACCCCACCGCCGGGTATGGCATCTTCATCGAAAAGATGCTCTCCGCCGCAGAATAGAAAAGCATCCCGATCAATTTCGGGATGCTTTTCGGTTTTTGTTCTATTTTCCATGAAGTTTAACGGCGGCTTGTATGTTGATCGAGCATAAACTTCAATTGCTTGATAGCAAAGGCGGCAGTTTCTTTTTCAAATCCAACGCCAAATGAGCTTAAATTAACCTCAAGATTATAAGTGCCGGAATAACCCACCTCATCCAGTGCATCCAAAACTTTATTCCAATCAAGTGTTCCCGCCATCGGCATATGATGTTGATCAGAAAATCTATCATTATCATTAAGATGCAGACAATAAATATCCTTTCCCATCATTCGAATCACATCGGGAACAGAAGGATTACTAAAACGGGTCGCCATATTGGAATGACCCGTATCAATGCAGATTCCGAAATGGTTTGCATTATCTCCTTCCGAGCATATACGATCATACAGTTTTTTAAACTCGTACGCGTCACCGAAAAAATCGCACGAGTTCCAATTATATGCACCAAAGGTTTCGGTTAACACGCGGATGCCGTATTGCTTTGCATAGCCTAAGATCTGATTATAAACAGAAAACCCGATGTCGTGCATCAGCGACGGGTCAGCATTTGCGCCCATAACAACGTTGCTTACGTTGTGTATCACACAATATTTTGCTCGGAGCGCTTTCGTGATCAGGCACTCTTTTCGTATGCGCTCCATTATAGCTGCATCTTCAATAGGATCATTTGAAAAGGAACGCGTTCTTCCGTGCGTCTGACCGATCTCGATCCCTAATTGCTTTGCATATTCATAAAGCCCGGTATAATAGGCGGTCAGCTCCTCTTCGGTTTTTTCTTCGTCGATCTTCGCACGCGATCTGCTGCTCAGGTCAAAATCAACAGCATCTGCCCCGATTTCCGCTGCGACCTCCAACGCTCCCTTGTCACCAAATTTCTTTTGAAAGGTACAAACAGAAATGCTTACCTTTTTCATTTCATCACCTCATTTAACCATAATTTTTGTACGTACTTATTTTACTTCAAAATAGTAAAAGGTTTTTTAATACATGTGACTAATCCTCTATAGCAGCTTTACGGGATATAATTTTTCGAATGGTATCTGCACTGAATTTTGCTTTTCTTTCATATGTGTATAAACCGTTTTGCTCTTGTTCTATATCGGTAAGCTGCGTGTAACAGAAACCGAACATATATTTATTATCCAGTAAAACATCTGTGAGCGATTTAAAACGTTCAATAAATTCTTCCTGTGTTTTTGGGGCATTTCCGTAGCCCCAACCGGCAACATCGGCCCAGGCAATTCCGCCATATTCACTAACAAAAAACGGTTTTTTCCCGTCATACTGTTGACGCTTTTCAAAAGCAAATTTAAACTCAAACTTATTATTTCCCCCAAGTGGTTCATAGTGCTTGGCAAAAACCTCCGGGGTTTGTTCATAATCATGCAGATCATATATGTCGGTTATAACGTGATAATTCCCGCTGGTATCGATACAAGGGCGTGTAGGATCGGCCGCTTTTGTGCTTTTATAAACTAAGGAAAGCAAATCATCAAACTGTTTCCGACCATATTGATCCCACGTTTCGTTGAAAGGACACCAACCAACAATAGCCGGATGATTAAAATCTCTTTCGATCTCTTCTAACCATTCGGGCAGGATCGCATAAATGCTGTCGGCGTATGAATGATCAAGCCCCCAGCTTGGATATTCCCCCCAAACAATATATCCCAAACGATCGCAGTGGTACAAAAAACGCTCCTCGAACACTTTTTCATGAAGTCTTGCACCGTTAAATCCCATGGCCAGTGAGCGTTCAATATCTGCAACAAGTTCATTGTCTGAGGGAGCTGTGTAAATACCGTCGGGATAAAAGCCTTGATCTAAAACTAAGCGTTGAAAGACGGATTTGCCGTTGATTAAAAACTTGTGTCCGTCAAGTTGCAGGGAGCGAAGACCAAAATAACTATTTACCTTGTCGTCACCGTAGGTCAAAACTAAGTCATAAAGTCTTCCGTTGCCAACTTCCCATAAATGTTTTTCCGAAAGGGTTATGGTCATATTTGTAAGACCACCGTTTGAAGTGATGCTATTTTTTCCTACCGACTTGCCGCCATAAAAAGCCTCGGCAGAGAAAGTGCCACTACCGCAAAGCTCTGCAGAAATATGGACACTTGCATTGCTTGGAGTAGTTACATATTTAACTTTTTCTATATGTGTTTTGGGGACGAACTCAAGCCACACCGTTTGCCAAATTCCTGTTGTACGGGTGTAATAGCATTTATATGAATAGAACTCCCGGCTTTGCTTGCCTGAAGGTATAAGACGATTACGGGTATCATCAATAGCATTTACAGTTAAAGTATTTGTACCGAACTTAACATATTCAGTTATATCAACACGGAATGAAACATAACCGCCTTTATGTGAAAAACATTTTTGCCCGTTAATATAAACGATTGCTTCATAGTCTACGGCACCAAAATGGAGAAATATTAAGTTGCCAATTTGCTTTTCGGTAATTTCAAAATTTCTTTTATACCAAACAGAACGCATGAAATCAACATTTTCTATTCCGGAGAGTTTGCTTTCGGGACAAAAAGGCACGTTGATTTTTAAAGAAAATTCTTTATCTGTATTAAAAAGCTTTCTGTCCGCTCCGCTATTGCTGTTGTCGATCTCAAACTGCCATTCCCCGTTTAAATTAAGCCAATTTTCACGTTCAAACTGCGGTTTTGGATGCTCAGTTCTGTGAATCATAAATAATCACCTCTTTTTAAGAATAACAAAAAGTCTTAAAATTGTAAATGGCATATGCTATGAAAATGTTGACATATCCTATTTTTAATTTATAATAGAAACGGGTGATAGTTATGATTACGATTTCCTCGGTCAGACATTCTTTTCCGGAAAAAACGGGGTTTTTTATCGATCGAAAAAAAGGTCATAAAGACTTTACTTTTTTGCACTTTTACAATAGTGTTGAAATTATAAAAGATGGTAAAACCATAAAAACACAGCCACATGCTGTTATTTTGTACGATAGAAAAACACCACAGTATTTTAAAAGCGTGGAACCGCTGATTCACGATTGGATTCATTTTAGCGGATGTATAGACGATTTAATTATTCCCGCCTTTGCGCTTGATGAAATATACTATCCAAATAATTTTCAGATGATTACCGAAACCGTGGCGGAATTGGAGGCGGAATTTTTTGCTCGTAAGTCAAATTCGGACTTGCTGATGGATTTGAAAATGAAAGAATTACTCATTAAGCTTGAACGTGATATATTGAAGTGTCAGGAAGATGTTGTTGATTTGGCATATATAAAAAAATTTAGGTTTTTAAGAGGAGAAATCTTTTCATCATTAAGCAATGATTGGTCTGTAGCTAATATGGCGAAAAAGATTAACTTGAGCGAATCTTATTTTTATGTGCTTTATAAAAAGATCTATGGCATAACGCCAACGGCTGATTTGATAAATGCCAAAATGATATCTGCCAAAAATATGTTGATGAGAAATATGCTGATTGATGATATCGCGTTCAATTTGGGATATAAAAATACAACGCATTTTATACGCCAGTTTAAAAGTTGTGTTGGAATGACTCCGTCCGAGTATAGAAAAAAGCACAAATGAAACAAACTATAGTTGTTGGTCCTATATTGACACACTCGTGAGCGGCAGCCCCATCCTGCAAAACGGCAAGCTCATCGGTGCCGTCACCCACGTCCTCATCTCCGACCCCACCGCCGGCTACGGTATCTTTATTGAAAACATGCTCTCCGCGGCAGAATAAAATAGGCGTTGTGCCCTTATGGACACAACGCCATTTTAATTTTTATCTCAACATCAGTGCGAAAACGCCGCCCTGCACGCTTCTTGCAATAAATGCGATGTAGTCACCTGTTTTTGTATCGTAAAGATCAGAGAAGGGAACACGCGTGTTTGTTTCGTTAAGATAACGGACAAGCGGCTTGATAAGCGCTTCTCTCTCGCTTTTTTCATCCGCCATTGCCGCAATCCAGCACAGCCAGTCGGACTTCGTTCTCTCCGAGCGGGAGTCAAGCGGCAGACCGTACTTGTTGATCTTGGGGATGTAGCTTGAGATCTCGTTTTTGTAAAACTCCTCGGGGAAAAGATCAAAGCCTAACAGCTTATCCCAAAGCAGATTGTATTTCATGCTCCAGCCTTCACCCGTAAGCGTTAACGGCGTGTTGCCCTTGGTACCGATCTTCGACAGAATGTTTTTTGCCATCGATCTTGCTTTTTCCATATAGCTCGTGTCTCCGATGATGCGTGCGTAAGCCGCAACGCCGACGACCGCCTTGAGTGCAAGGTTTACGTTGTGAGCAAGATGACCTGCAAAGTCGTCTGTGCAAAGCTGTTCGCCCGGGTCCTCACCGTACTCAAGCAGGTATTTTACCCACTTATCGAGGTGATGACGATATTTTTGGCAAAGCGCGTCCGATGCACCGTAGTGCGTCGCGGTATAAAGCATAATAAGCATATTACCGCACTCCTCAACGGGCATCTGCAGGTGGAAATTATAAAGGTCGGTGCCCGCGGGATACATATAGTACGGCAGGTGGGACTCTCCTTGACCGACCTGGGTGGCGGGCGTATTCTTTCTGCCGTATACCTGACCGGTGGCATTGGGGTAACGACCTACGTCGTGCGGAGCAAAATCATACTCCCATACCGGCATATCGGCAAACTCCAGCACCGGCAGACACATGGCGTTTACCAGCTCGGGGCAGTATTTCAGGAAGATGGGGATGGACGGATAGCTTACGTCAACCGTACCGATACAGCCGTTGGAGTCGTTTTCTTTTGATAAAAGCGCAGGCGCGCCCGAAGGGGTTACGATCAGCTTGTGTGCAGACCAGGTCTGACGCCAGGAGGCAGAAACGATCTCGTCGTATCCCTCGGTATCGGTAGCTTTGGCATCGACGAGGATCCGCTCGTCCCAGGCGTCGCACTTTTTCATAATATCATCAAAGTTTATGAGCGCATTTTTTGCCGCCTCGGCTACCGTCTGTCCCGTTCTGGTAAAGTACGGTTTGCAAAGTGTGCCGAAATAGTTAATGGAGGCAATATCGTCGTATGCGATGATAAATTGCAGCTCCTCCTGCGCCGTCACCTTGCGCGAATCGGTAACGGTAACGCTTCTGCCGTCAAAGGCGATGTCGCTCTTTGAATACAGCAGCAGATAACCCCAGTCGATGGACACGTTATCGGCGCAGATCGACAGCGGCTTCTGCGTTGCCTGACCGAAGATACCAACGTTTATATCGCCGTCCTTCAATACGGTCTTCATCATTTTGGGCTGTACGTCCTTGTAGCTTCCGTTGTGGCAAATGCTGTCGAACATCATGAAGTTCGTCTGCACGTCGTGCTCTTTCCCGTCCTCGGACTCCAGCTTAACGCTTACAAGGGTGATCGGCATGGATGCAAGGTCGAGATCGTCCGGCGTAAAGGGGGACGTAAGCTTAATATTGGCCACAACACCGCCATGGCGCACGGTCCACGAGGTGGAAAGCGGCGTTACCACCTGGTCCAGCATCTCGGCGCAGTCACAGCCGCCGGAGGAAGAAAGGAACATCGCCTTTTTGCCGTCTACGATAAAATTACCCTTGAGCGGTTTTTTATGCCCGCTCCAATGGGTCGTGACGGGGCCGGTGATTCGGTCAGACGGCATCCAGACGGATACCAGCGGATCCTGGGTAATCAGCGGAATGGCGGGAAGGCGTGCAAACTCGTTCATTTTTATCGTCTCCTTTTTATTTGTGTGCTAATTGATTTATTTGTATTATAATGGTATAATCGTTGTAAAACAATATGTATTACCATCAAAAAGATGAGGAAAACCGTTATGAAAAAAGCCATTAACGAAAAAATATACTATGTAAACCAAACCGGCAGCTCAAGGGATATTTTGAACATTCATATGTGCGGCATTACCGTTCCCGATAAAAATTATGAAATAATCAGGGATCACTCCAAGTTAGCCTGTATCGAGTATATAGAAAAAGGAATGGGGGTCGTGCATATAGACGACCAAACCTTTTATCCCGAAGAGGGGGATGCCTATTTTTTGCAGGCCGGTACAAGGCACCACTATTTCAGCGATAAAGAAAACCCCTGGAAAAAAATATTCATCAACGTATCGGGAAGCTTGCTTGACAGCCTGATAGAGGGATACGGCCTTAAAAACATATATTACTTTAAAGGGCTTGATTTAAGTAAAGAGATGTACGGTATATTTAACCTTGCAAAAGAGAATAAAGAGGACCGCACAGAAGAGGTCATTTGCATTCTTAACAGGGCTTTTTTTAAAATGAGGGAGCACGCGAAAGGCTTGGACCATATCTCTGATCCGGCCAAAAAAATGAAAGAATATCTTCGTAATCATGCGGACTCTAAATTTAAAATAGAAGAATTATGCAAATATATCTCCCGTTCCGAATCCCAGACCATAAAATTATTTAAAGAGGCCTACGGCATCACTCCTTATGCATATTTTTTAAACAAAAAAATCAAGCTTGCCAAGGATATGCTTTTAAATACCAATCTATCGGTAAAACAGATTGCAAATAACTTGAGTTTTGCGGATGAATACTATTTTTCCAATATATTTAAACAAAAGACCGGCGTATCGCCGACAAAATACAGAAAAGGGTTGTGAGTACAGACAATCAGATAACCGACCTCTGATTATTTAATGGCAATCAGGTTGATCATAGAACACCGCCCCCTGTTTTTCCTTTCCCTTCCGGACTATTAATAATCGTTGCAATCCTCCTTTTGGTATGCTATAATGCACCCAAGAAAGAGAGGAAGCGCTATGAAAAAGATCAGCATCAATATCGGCGAAGCGGTCAACAAGTACGGTCTTGATCGCGCCTTTGAGATCTGCAAACGCAGCGGCTTTGACGCCATCGACTTCAACGTGGGAAAATATCCCTTGGAAAGCGGCATCTACGCCGCCTCCGACGAGGAATTTGAAGAACATTTTTACAACGTCCGCAAGACGGCGGAAAAATACGACTTAGAGATCGGCCAGACCCACGGACGGTGCGTGACCTACCTTCCTGCGGACGAGGCGCGCCGCGATTGGACTCATCAGGTCTGCGAAAAAGACCTCAAAGCCACCGCAATTTTAGGAGCCCCCTCCTGCGTCATTCATTTTATCAACAGCACCCGCTGGGGCAAGCAGCCCCCTGAGGTGATGCGCAACGTTTCCAACGAAATGTTTAAAAACATCATTCCCTATGCCGAACAACACAAGGTCAACATCGCCCTGGAGACCTTCGGTGCCGCCCGTATTAACGGCGACCGCATCCGCGATTTCTTTGCCGATCCCAATGAATTTCTGTGGCAATTCAATCAAATGGACACCCCTTACAAAACCATGTGTCTGGACACCGGCCACACCCACGAGGCCGAATCCTTTTGGGTGCCGCCTCCGGAGGAGTACATCCGCCTTTTGGGCAAGGATCTGACCCTTTTGCATCTGCACGATAATTCGGGGCATTGGGACGATCACCAGCTCCCCGGCCAGGGCAATATCCAATGGGAAAAGGTGTTTGACGCCTTGGACGAGGTGGGCTATCAGGGCAACTATAATTTAGAGCTTGCCCTCAAGCGGTACGGCGACAGCCTGGAGGATTTCCTCTATTTCGCCGGCAAATTCATGCGCCGCTTCGTAGACAACCACGGCAGGATCTAAACGAATACAGGCTGTAAAAAACCATCGGTTTTTTACAGCCTGTTTTTTAATGGAACAACAATTCGGGGTGTTTTTTCAGTTCCGTAGGGGTGAAACCCTTCATCTGCTTAAAGACCTTATTGAAATTAGCGGTATTGTTGAAGCCGCAGCGGGTGGCGATCTCCAGCATGGTGAGCTTTTCCTGACGGTCGGTAATCAGCCGCACCGCCTTTTCGATCCGCTTGGCGTTGATATACTGCCAAAGGGAGATGCCGTTCAGCTTTTTAAAGACGGACGAAAAATAGTTGGGCGTCAGGGACACGATCCCCGCCAGCCGCTCAAGGGTCAGCTCCTCGCAGAGGTGCTGATCGATATAATCGTACACCGCCGGCATATCAAGGGCGCGACTCTCCTGCCGCGGGCGGTATTGCCGATTGCGCATGAGGTCGATCAGAATAAGATCTAAATAAGACCGCACCGCCGTAGGCAGCCATTCATCGTTATTTTCAAATTCCTCTTGGATCTTCAGGTGGTTTTCCCGAATCAAGGCGGCATCCTCTGCAGGGATGCGGTTTTGAAAGTCGGGAGAATGGGAAAAGCACAGCTCGGTAAATTCCCGTTCCAGATAGCGGGGCTCAAAATGTAAATTTGTGATAGAAAGCCCCGCATCCCCCACTTCTGTGATACAATGGATCTCGTTAGAGGAAAAAACAAATACGTCCCCCGGCCGCATGGGGTAGACCGTCCCTTCGGTGGTATACTCCCCCGCCCCACGGTGAACCACCGTGATCTCAAAGCGGGAATGGGAGTGCTTGATAAAGGGACGCGCCCCGCTTTGCACGTCGATAGACCACATTTTCAACAACGGATTTCCGTTTTCCAAAAACAATTCACCGATAGAATGCGACATCCATATCCCTCAAATCGTAATAAAGTTTGCAAAATCGATAATATAATTGATGACAAATCAAGCTTTATGATTTATCATTATAATAATAAATCATAAAATCTTTTATGTCAACACGGAGGACTCAACATGAACTATTGCTCTAACCCCACCGATCTGAAGATCACCGATATGCGGTTTGTGGATATCGACGGCGCCCCCAAGCGCTGTACCATTCTGCGGATCGACACCAACCAGGGCATCAGCGGCTTTGGCGAGGTGCGG
>CAYLIT010000018.1:0-15713 GCA_964383835.1 uncultured Eubacteriales bacterium | reverse complement strand
AAGCGATATTCAGTGACCGAGGTGAAGGTCTCGCCCGCCCGCAGTACGGTGGTGGGGAATTCGGGGTGGTTGGGGGAATCGGGGAACCACTGCGCCTCCATACACAGGCCCTGGTAGATGCCCATTGGGCCGGCCTTGCCGACGGGGTGGTTCAGATAGTTTCCGCCGCAGATCTGCATACCGGGGCAATCGGTGTGACACTCCATGCGGATCCCGGTGGTCGGAGAAACCAAGGTCGCCACGTGGCGGAAGCCTTCGCCGTCCAGCACAAAGTTATGGTCGTAGCCCTTGGTGGCTAAAAGCTCCGGGTGCTTGCCGATCTCCTCGCCAAAGACCTTGCCCCTGGTGAAATCAAAAGGGGTGCCTGCCACCGGGCGCAGCTCGCCGGAGGGAACCAGATTTTCATTCACCGGAGTATAGTGAGAGGCATTGAGGGTCATCACGTGATCGGTGACGGGGGCGCCGTCGAAGCCGTTTAAATTAAAATAGGAATGGTTGGTGGGATTGAGGATGGTATCCTGATCGGTGGTGGCGGTGTAGGTCATCCGCAGGGCATTATCCACAATTTCATAGGTCACGGACAGGGTCATGTTCCCGGGGTAGCCTTCTTCTCCATCCGAAAGCTCGACGGTCAGCTTCAGCTTGCCGTCTGTTTCTTCACCGTTCCAAAGGCGCTTATCGATGCCGACGTTGCCGCCGTGCAGATGACCGCCCCGGTTGACCTCGTTGCAGGTAAGCTGATACTCCTTACCGTTCAAGGTGAACTTGCCGCCGGCGATGCGGTTGGCGTACCGACCCACTGCAGCGCCCATATAGCCGGGCATGGCACGGTAATCCTCTAAGCAATCGTAGCCCAATACCACGTCGGTGCCCTTGAAGCGCAGAGCGCGGATGGTGGCTCCGTATGTAATGATCTCGGCCTGCAGATCGCCGTTTCCTAAAAGGGTAAACTTTTCGGCTTCGCCAAATGCTGTTTTTTTAATCATGTTCGTTACTCCTTTAAATCCCAATCGATGGGTTGTTTTAAAAATTCGTTTGCTTTTTTGAAATGCCCGCAGCCGAAGAAGCCGTTATAGGCTGAAAGGGGGCTTGGATGGGCAGATTCCAATATCAGGTGATGCTTGCCGGTGATCAACGCCTTTTTCGCCCGGGCGTGACTGCCCCAAAGCAGGAAGACGATGGGCTCCGGGCGCTGATCCAAAAGCTGAATAATACGGTCGGTCAGCAGCTCCCAGCCCTGGCCACGGTGAGAAGCAGGGGCGCTTTCACGCACCGTCAGCACCGTGTTGAGCAGCAGCACGCCCTCACGGGCCCATTTGGTCAGCTCGCCGTGGTCCGGCGGGGTGATCCCCAGCTCAGATTCCAGCTCCTTAAAGATATTTTTCAAGGAAGGAGGCGGCTCCACCCCTTTTCGCACCGAAAAGCACATTCCGTGGGCCTGACCCGGCTGATGGTAGGGATCCTGCCCCAGGATCACGACCTTGACCTTTTCGTAAGGGGTCTCCCGCAGGGCGTTGAAGATATCGCCCATGGGCGGGTAGATCTGCCGGGTGCGGTATTCCGACTTCAGAAATTCCCGCAATGCAAGATAATATTCCGATTGAAACTGGTCAGCCAAAAGGCGGTCCCAGCTGTTGCCCAGTTGAACCATGGCACTCCTTTCACGGAAGCGTTCGGCAGACTCTTTTCAGCAGGCGGCAGACCGGCCGCAACGGAACCCCCAACAAAAACCACAAGATGCAATAGGGCAGGCAGATCTGCCCCCAAAGGTTCCAGCGTTTTTGAGAGTAATCCCAAACGTTCTTCCTCAATATTAGATTAAAAACGATCCCGAAGATCAGTTCAACGGCCGTAATAACGGCGGCTGTTTTTAAGCAGACCCGCTTCGCGCCCCGCTCACTGCAGATGGGATATAAAAGCAATCCCGCCAGTCCACCGGCCAGAGCCATGCTGGGATGGGTCCTTCCCCGCCAGAGCA
The DNA here is from genome assembly GCA_964383835.1 of uncultured Eubacteriales bacterium. Classification (GTDB taxonomy): domain Bacteria; phylum Bacillota; class Clostridia; order Oscillospirales; family QAKW01; genus QAKW01. The sequence goes on along the minus strand of CAYLIT010000018.1, from coordinate 13,735 downwards.
GTTCCAGCAACGGATAGCCTGCAAAGCCGGTGGTAAACGCCGCAATCTTTTCGCTTTTCTTCATCGGCACACCCTCTTTCAACCATAGGGTGCGCCGGGCAAAACAAATTATGACTGAGCAAATCTGATTTTGAATGCGCAGATGACGTAGCCTACCACCGTCCAGCCCAACAGCAGGTTGAGCCACAACCACTTGCGAGCCTGCTTCAGCCGCTTACGGTAGGCAAAGTAGGAGGGCAGCATATAGATAGGCAGTACCACCGCCGCCGCAAAGACGCTGAGGGTATAGATCATCGGCGGGGTCATGCCGGTGAGACCGGTGTTCAGACTGAAAAAGCTGACGATCAGCCCCAGAATACCGGTCGAAAAGGAAAAAGACCACAGGATCTTCCAAAAAAGAAAGATGGGATTTTCTTTTGCAGGCAGATATTTTTCCATTTTTTGCTCCTTAAAATAGTGTAGAATTATCATAACACATTCTTAACAATTTTTCCATTGAATTTTTATCCAAAAAATGTATAATAATATTATGAAGATAGTATAAGCACAGGAGGTGCTTTCATTGAATAAACGGGCGCTGGTCATTGTGAATCCTCACGCGGGGACCAAGAAGTCCAAAAAAGATATGTTTGAGATCGTGGATCGGCTGAGCCAAAAGGGCTACAACGTTTCGGCCCAGACCACCACCCAGAGCGGGGACGGCTCCCGGTTCGTGCGGGAATACGGAAAGGGGCAGGATCTGATCATCTGCTGCGGTGGGGACGGAACTCTCAACGAGGTCATCAACGGGGTGTTAGAATGTGACCTCAAGACGCCGCTGGGCTACGTGCCGGCAGGCACCACCAACGATTTTGCCCGTACTCTGCAGCTGCCCAAAAAAGCCGAAAAATGCATGGATCTTATCCTTTCCGGCTGGCCGCACCCCTACGACATCGGCCGGTTCAACGACCGCAATTTTACCTACATCGCCTCGCTGGGCGCTTTTACCAAGGTCTCTTACTCCACCCCGCAACGGATCAAGAACGCTCTGGGACATACCGCTTATCTGTTGGAGGGGGTCAAGGAGATCGGCAACATTACCCCCTTTAAGGCGGAGTTCACCGCAGACGGCGTGACCTACGCCGGAGAATTCCTTTTCGGCGCCATCTCGAACTCCACCTCCATCGCCGGTCTTTTCAAACTGAAGGGGCTGGAGGTGCGGTTGGATGACGGGGAATTTGAGCTGATCCTCATCCGCAACCCCAAAAACGTGGCCGATCTGCGAGGTCTTTTACAGGGACTGACCCAAGGAAAATACGACCCCCGCTACGTGGTATTCACCCATGCAGAGAAGATCGACTTTAAGTCGTCGGAGCCTCTTTCCTGGACCTTGGACGGAGAATCCGGCGGCGCACAGACCGAGGCTCATATCTCGGTTCAACACGACGCGATCAATATTATAATGTAAAAACTCCGAAGAGCTCTTCGGAGTTTTTTCTTTTTTGCGTTCAACTGTACGGTTTATCGGACACCACATCTGTTACAATATAGCCATCAAAGGAAAGGAGATGCGCAACATGAACATTTTATGGTATGTTTCGATCTGCACGATCTCGCTCAGCACCGCCCTTGCCTTCTCCCTGAAGGCAGAAAACAAGCGGCTCAAGGATCAGCTGAACGAGCAGCCGGAAGAGCAGATCATGGTTCGTCGGTTCCGCTCCATCGAGGCGTGAGCTGAATAGGGCAATGCCCACCGCCCAGGAAACGATATCGCAAGATATGGGCAAAAATTTTGGGAAGTGTTCTTAGCGAACACTTCCCGAATTTTTTATTTATGTACGATATGGCGGGTAAAGACGCCGAAATGGTCTGAAACGAATTCGCCATCGGGCATATCGGTCAGCACCGAATAGTAGGCGGGGGTCACCTGCTTGGTGACGAAGACGAAATCGATGATGGAGGTATACTGATCAAAGGAGTCTTTCTTTTTGAAGCCGTTGAAGGTTCCGCAATCGTTGCCTTTTTCAGCGGCGGCATGGCGGGAGTTCAAAAGCAGAGCTTCCCCCTCCCCTGCGGCGTCGCCGGTCATCAGGAAGGGATAGCCCACCCCCTCCTCGCGCATATTGAAATCGCCGGTGAGGAACACCGGCATATCGGCGTACTTTTCCTTGATCCAACGGTGGAGCAATTCCGAAGAGTTGATCTCGGAGGTATCGGTCAGCCCGAAATGGGTGTTGAGATAAGCAAATTTGATGCCGCTTTCTTTTTCGCGAAAGATACATTCCGTCACGATACGGCAACGCTTGCCGTTACCGTCGTCCCAAGAGGGAGATTCCTCCTCGGGGGTATCGGAGAGCCAGAAGTATTTTTCCTCTAACAGCTCTACCTTATCTTTTTTATAGGCAATGGGGGTTGCCTCTTGGGAGCCTGCAGCGCGGTATTTAAACACCAGCCCGTAGCCCCGTTCCTCCAGCTCGGAATACAGGAAGAAATCCCAGCTGGGGGTGAATTCCTGCATTCCGATCAGATCCGGCTGATATTCATCCAGCAGAGCCAGAAAGCGATCGGAGCGCAGATAGATCTCGTTCTCTTCTCCGTCGGAGGCATCCACCCGCAGATTCTGCGAAAGCACCGAGATCTCAAATTCATCCGGCTTGAAGCAGCCGTTCATCGGCAGCGTCAACAGCAAGCATAATACAACAGCAGTCCATTTGATGACGATTTTCTTCATCGTTATTTCCTTTCAAAACAAAGGCCCCCGGCGCATGCCGGAGGCCTTTATATCATTTTTATTTCAGTGCCGCTTCAATATAAAGACCCTTATGGTCGGAAACGTAACCGCCGTCTACCTTCTCGTCGATGATCTGGTACTTCAGGGGATAGACCAGATCGCTGGAATAGAAGCAGTAGTCGATGGGGCTACCGGACTGCAGACCTTCGTGGCCATCCAGGTGATAACCGCCGCCGGTCTTATAATTCAGATCCTCCAGATCCATGTTGATATCGCTGAAAGCAGCCAGCATTGCCTGGTAACCGGCGCCGTAGCGCTGCATGTTACAGTCTGCAGTGAAGAATACAGGCAACGTGCTGAAGCCGCCCAGAGCCTGCGCCTTCTTGATGATCAGCGCAGCACTGCCCATGTGCGCATTATCGTTAAAGTCAAAGTGGGTGTTATAGAACAGGAAGGTCTTGCCGGTGGCCTTGATCTTCAGCTTCGCCCACATACAGATACGGTAGTGGGAAGCGCCCCAGCCCTTGGACTCGGTATCGGGAGTCTCGGACAGCCAGAAATAACCGGAATCCAGCAGTTCAAACTTATCCTTCTTCCAGAAGAGGGGGGTGCCTTCCTTACTGCTCTCGGCACGGTACTGATGAATGTAATCGTACTCATCGGCAAAGTAAGGGATCAGATAGGTATCCAACCAGGTGGGGTTGACCTCCTGGAAGCCCATAATATCAGCATCAATATCATTCATTACCTTCTCTAAACGGGGAGCACGATCCTTAATATCGTTACCGTCGCCGTCGTTTCCAACGCGAAGGTTATAGGAAACGATCTTCAGGAAGTTGCCCTGATCATACTCAACGACCTCTTCATCCTCGCCGCCGGTGGTATCGTCGGTGGTGCCGCCGGTGGTATCGTCGGTGGTGCCGCCGGTGGTATCGTCAGTAGTGCCGCCGGTGGTATCGTCGGTGGTGCCGCCGGTGGTATCGTCAGTAGTGCCGCCGGTGGTATCGTCGGTGGTGCCGCCGGTAGTATCGTCGGTGGTGCTGCCGGAGCTACCGGGGCCCTGGCCGTACACATAGCTCTCATCAGCCAGGTTCGGGTCATCGACCTTCGTATACTTGACGATGGGGTCGCCGGTGTAGGGCACGGTGGGCTGCTGCTCCTTGCCGGTCACGTAAATGGCGGATGCATCGCCGGCCACATCCTCATAAGTACGCCCGCTCTGGCAGGATGCCAAAGTCATAACGGACATGACGATCACCATGACCATCGCGATCCGTTTGGTCCATTTGCTGTTCTTGAACATGATTTGCTCCTCCTTCCGCTTTCGCGGCAGAATTGATTGCGATAATTTTAGATATTAGTATTATAACACCATTTGTTCCACGATTGGATAACATGATGTTGTTTTTCTTTAACACCATGTTGCTAAAATGCGTAAAACTTCCTGATTTTTGATATTGAATAGTTTCCCTTGCTTTGATATACTATAAAGTAAAGTAACCCAAAGGAGAATTGACCATGCAGAAACGTTCCAGCGGCATTTTATTACACATCTCATCCCTGATGGGCCCCTACGGCACCGGTTGCTTCGGCCGGGACGCCCTTCGGTTCATCGACCTTCTGAAGGAGGCGGGGTTCCGGGCCTGGCAGGTACTGCCCTTTACCATCCCCGACAACTGCAACTCTCCTTATAAAAGCGTGAGCGCCTTTGCGGGCAATCCCTTTTTCATCGATCCGGAGCAGCTTTTTGAAGAAAAGCTCATTACCCGGGAGGAGTTGGAGAATTGCAAGGCCGAAAGCCCCTACGCAGTAGATTTCACCGCCTTAAAGGCTCAGCGGGAGCAGTTATTTGACGCCGCCTTCGGACGGTGCACCCCTGCCCTGACCGAAAGGATCGAAGTCTGGCGCAAGACCCAACCCTGGCTGGAGGATTTTGCCCTCTACACCGCGTTGCAGGCCGAGACCGGCGCCGACTGGATCGACTGGGAGGCGCCCCTGCGCCGCCGTGAACCGAAAGCGTTGGAAAAGGCCCGCATCCGCCTGAAGCGCGACATCGACAAGGCGATCTTTTTACAGTATTTCTTCTTTACCGGCTGGGAGCGGGTGCGCCGCTACGCCAACGAGCGGGGTATCGAGATCATCGGCGATATGCCCATCTACGTTTCCTTTGAGAGTGCCGACGTATGGAGCGATCAGCATCTTTTTGCGCTGAATGAAAAGGGCTATCCCGCCGAGGAAGCAGGGGTACCGCCCGATTATTTCAGCGAAGACGGCCAGCGCTGGGGCAACCCCCTTTACGATTGGGACGCCATGAAAAAAGAGGGCTACCGTTGGTGGCTGGACCGCATCCGTCACGCCCACAGTCTTTTCGACCGCCTGCGGATCGATCACTTTCGCGGTTTTTCTGCCTATTGGGCGGTACCCACCACCGCAAAATCCGCCAAAGAAGGACAGTGGCGACCGGGGCCGGGGATGGACTTCTTTAACATCTTATTCCAAGAGATCGACCGGGATGTGCTGATCGCCGAGGATCTTGGCATTCGGGACGAGGGGCTGGAGCAGTTACTGGAGGACACCCGGCTGCCGGGGATGCGGGTGTTGCAGTTTGCCTTTATCGGGCAGGACGACGGGATGCATCTGCCCCACAATTATCTGCCGGGCACCGTGGCCTACACCGGCACCCACGACAACAACACCCTTTTGGGCTATCTTTGGGAGCTGACCCCGGAAAACCGCCGGTACTGTCTGGATTACTGCGGTTTTGAGGGCGAAAATTGGAAGGACGGCGGTACCGAAAACCCCGCCATCCGAGCCATTCTGCGCACCCTTTGGGCCTCCCCTGCCAAGCTGATCGTGGTGCCGATCCAGGATCTTTTAGGCTACGGCGGCGACACCAAAATGAACCGTCCCGGCGTGGCCGAGGGCAACTGGAGCTACCGCCTGACCGAGGAAGCCTTTGCTCAGCTGAATCCTGCTGTTTACCGCCGCTTTGCAAGAATTTATAATCGATAAGAACACCCCATTCAGCGTGGCTGAATGGGGTTTCTCATTTTTATATTGACATTTTTGGTTCAAAATGTTATACTTTTGGTCATAAAAGGAGGAAAAACTAAAAAAATTACAATTAAATAATAAGCACATGAATCACGAAAGGCTGTCGCGGCATTGCTGCGACAGCCTTTTTCTTTATTTAAAGAATCCGTTGTATACCATCTTGCCGATGCAAAGCAGAACAAATCCCCAAAGCCAGGGACTCAACAGCGGGTCGCCGTAGGCCAGGGAGCGGGTACTGCGCTTGACCTGGCGCCCCTTGCCCAGCAGGTCGCCGATGGCGGTCTCCAGCATTTTGAGGGTGAAGATCAAGATCAAAAAACAGACGATCACCGCCAGGATCACAAACAGACGGTCCTGAAAGATATAGCGGATAAAGTCGGTCTGCTTTGCCACCAGCACCGCCACCGCGTTATTGACCGCGTGGGCGAAGATAGCGGGCCACACACTGCGAAACAGCACCGTCAGCACCCCGTAGCACACCCCCGCCACGAAAAGAGAGGGGATATGTACCGGGTTGGTATGGAACAGGGCAAACAACAGGGCGGTCAGCAAAACGCCGATGGTGGTGCCGTATTTTTCATACTCTCCCTGCACCAGGCCCCGCAGCAAAACCTCTTCGGTAAAGGCGGGCAGCAGCACCGAGGTAAAGATCAGCGAGCCCACCGAGGTGCCGCTCAGATCCACGATACCGTTCTGAAAATCCCGATGGAACACCGCCCGGCAGAAAGCCGTAGCACCCACGTTGATGAGGGTACAGATCAGGCAGACCGAAAGGCCGAACAACAAAATGAACAGCCAGTATTTCGGCTTGATCATTTTGAAGCGCAGGGCGTGGCGGGCCTTATAGCGGTGGCTCTTCATATAAACGAGCATGGGGATGAAGTAGATCACCCCGTAGACCAAAGCCGTCAGTCCCGGCCCGAAGGCGGGTAGCCATTGACGGCAGAGGCTCAGCACCAAAAGCAGGACCAGCACCGTGAACAGCAGGCCGGAGATCTCTTTTGATATATCTCTGCGGCTGCTCATGCGTAGACGATCCCCTTTGCGATCTCCTCGGCCTTTTCGGGCGAGACGACCTTGGCCACCAGCGCCAAAGCAAAATCGATGGCCGTACCGGCTCCACGAGAGGTGATAAAGTGGCCGCTTTCCACCACCTTTTCGGTCAGTGCCTCACAGCCAAGGGTATCCTCCATGCCGGGATAGCAGGTGGCCTTATATCCTTTCAACAGCCCCATCTTACCGGGCACCGAGGGAGCACCGCAGATGGCGGCGATGGTGGTTTTGGCGGCGTCGGTCTTGCGGATCAGCGCCAGAACCTCTTCATTCTTTTCAAAATTCACATAGCCGGGATAGCCGCCGGGCAGAACCAGCATCTCCATGGCATCGAAATCCAGTTCCTTTAACAGGATATCCGCCACCGCCGGGATGCCCCGGGCGCCGGTGACGATCTTCTCACCGGTAACAGATACGGTCTGCACCTCGGCGCCGGCGCGGCGCAACAGATCCACCGGCGCCATGGCCTCTAATTCTTCAAAGCCCTCGGCCAGTAATACATAGATCATTTTTCGATCACCTCTGCAGTATATTTCATCAGTAAAATATCCGGTTGATAACTAAGCTTAGCGCGTCTGAGACCCTCGTCGCCGGTATCGTCCTCACGGTTGATCCAGCGAATCTCCCTGGGCAGACTGCGCACAAACTCCCGGTTGATCATGGGGTATGCTCCGCGGATCTTGGCGTCCGCCTTTTCTACGTGGACGCAAAAGCCCTCTTGACCGATAGGCTCGCCGAAGGTGAAGGCACAGAGTTCGCCGTTTGCGTAAAGGGCAAGGCCGGTATAGCCCAGCTCTTCAAAATGGCGAAGACCGCGGCGCACCGCACAGCCCTCACGGGCAAGTCCCGGCTCCTCGGGACAGTTATTCTCGGCACACCAGCGCAGGCTGAAGTCCATGACCTCCTGCATATTCTCGGCGGTGATGGAACGGGCCTCCCAGTTGAAATTCTGTTCAAAATAGTTAATATGATTGCGCTTGGCGGCTAATTTTTTGCCCACCAGGCTTTCCAGCTTTTCGCGGCTGTAGATATAGTCCGCATTGTTCCGCCGCTCGGTAAAGGAAAAGCGACCGGGGTAGGTCTCCTCCAGCCAGGTGCGGTCCTCGTCGTCCAGGCTGATGAACACCCGGATGCCCTCGGCCAGCATCTGCTCTAAAATCTCTTTCCGTTCGGGGCCGATGGGCAGGGAATAATGCCTGCCCCAGCGGGAAACAAAGCTGTTTTTATAAGTTGCCAGGCCTACGTCATAAGCGTCGTCCCAGCAAAAAAAGTTCCCGAAGGTCTGATCGCAAAGGCGGCTGTCGGTCTCCCGCACCGCCCGATCCACCAGCGCCTTCTGGGAAAACTCCGGTTTCTTAAAGTCCAAGGTCATGATATACCTCTTTTACCTTTTGGAAAATAATGGCGAAATTATCACTCTTACTGCGCGGCTCCCCCGACTCGTCGTACATAGGGGTCATATGCCAGCCCAGCCGCTCCCCCACGTAAAGGGCGCAGTTGCGGCTGTTTTCCAGGTAGCTGACGTCCACCTCGTGAATATCCTTTTTGCTGAGATCCCCTTCGTAGCGACGCTCGATCAGCCGCTGGGAGATCTCCGGCTTCATATCCAGATAAATAACTGCATCGGGGCGGGGCAGCTCCAGCTTGCCGTACTCGAAATCCGAAAGCCATTCGATAAACTCGTCCCATTCCTCCCGGGGAAGCTTGCTCATCTGATGCACGATATTAGAGGTGGTATAGCGGTCCGCCACTAAGATCACCCCGTCGTCGTAGGCCTTTTGATATTTGGTGCGAAAGCCCGCGAACCGGTCGGCGGCAAAAAACACCGAGGCCGCATAGGCGTTCACGTCCCCTGCGTGAGCGCCGAATTCCCCGTGCAGATACATCTGCAACAGGGCGCTGGAGGGGGACTCGTAGTCCGGAAAGGAGATCCGCATGGCGGGGATCCCCAGCTCATTAAGCTTTTCGGTCACCAGCTTGGAATGGGTTCCCTTGCCGCTGCCGTCCAGCCCGTCAATTACGATCAGTCTGCCCATTTATTTTGCTCCCAAAAACTTTTCTTTCATTTCCTTCATTTTGCCGCAGGACATCTTGCCCTCGGGGCATTTGCCCCCCACGCAGGGAGGACCCGCCAGCTTAAAGACGGTGGGGCAAACCTCTCTCACCTGCATCAGCATTTGGGTCGCCAGCTCCCGGATCTCCCACTGTGCGCGGCTGCAGCAGCGCAGACGGAAGAAGTTCAAGAGACTACGGGCGTTCATGGTGACCATCATCTTGGTGGTACAGCCGTTGGGCAGGACGAACCGAGCGTCCTCGATGGCTTTTTTCTTATCGGCGGTGGTGCCCTCGGTCCCCTCCATCAGCAGTTCAGTAAGGCGGGCATAGCGACTTGCCAGCTCGTCCATGGTATCTAAGTACAGGGCTTTTGCCTCTTCGTTGGCGGCGATGGCGGGGGGCAGTACGAACTCAAAGTTATCCTCTGCCACGTACCGCTGACTCTGCACGCTGAAGGAGGCGTGGCGGTGACGGGTGATCTGCGCCAACAGCGCACGGGAAACGTTTTCGATCCCGAAGGTAAAGCTGATATGCTCGATGGGGCTTTCGTGACCCAAGGAGGCCAGCATATCCAAAAAGCTTTCCACCTTTTCGGGGGTCAGACCGTCCAGCACCGTATCGATATCCGCGCGGGCATAGCAAAGCTTGGCCGCCGCCGCGATGATCTTCTCCGCATCGGGGGTATGAGTCAACAACCGAACCTGCAATTTCGCTTCTCCCATTTTTCTAACTCCTTTAAAAAAGGCGGCATCGCCGCCTTTTATTTTTCTTTTTTGATGCTCATCAGGAATCGGGGCAGGCTTGCCACCCGACCAATACGATGAGGCTCTTTCATAATGCGATACAGCCACTCCAGCCGCAGATCGATCATCCAGCGGGGAGCGCGCTTGACGTTGTTGCCAAGAACGTCCAAGGTGCCGCCCAGGCCCAGCATGGCGCCTACCTTCAGCACGCTTTTATGGGAGGCCATCCAGATCTCCTGCTTGGGTGCACCGAGGCAGACGAACAGCAGATCCACGTCCAGCCCGTTGATCCGCTCGATGAGAGCAGGCTCCTCTTCGGGCTTAAAATAGCCGTCCTGCACGCCCACGATCTGAATACCGGGCAGCTTCTTTTCTACCTCTGCCTTTGCGGCCTCGGCGATCCCCGGCTTGGCGCCCAGGAAAAATACCCGTTTGCCCGTTTCGGCAGAGCGCTCCAGAAGGTGATAGCCCAGCTCGATGCCGGCCACCTTTTCCTTCAGCGGAGTCCCCAGCCGCTTGGCGGCCATCAACACCCCCACACCGTCCGGCACCACGTAATCAGCCTGCATCAGCGCATCATGCATCTCGGGGCGTTCCCGGAACATCTGCAGGATCTCGGCATTGGGGGTGACCACCATCTTACTTTCGCGCAGGGCAAAAAAGCCGTAAACATCGTTTACCGCCTCATCCATCGTTACGTTTTCAATAGGAAGACCCAGGATGGAAACCTGCATACCGCACCTCTCTCTTTCTCAATTATTTAAAGTATACCACATAACTTTAAGCGATTGCAATAAAAACTTGCAGTTCTTCTGTAAATTTGGTAAAATAACTATATCTATTGTAAAGGAGACTGTTCATGAGCCTATTAGACAGCCGTTTGCAAGCGGTACTTTCCCTGGTCCCGCGAGGGAGCGTCCTTCTGGATATCGGCACCGATCACTGTAAGCTTCCTGCAGAGGGTCTGCTCTCGGGCAGGCTGACGGGAGCCTTCGCCGCCGACGTCCGCAAGGGTCCCTTGGCGGCGGCGGAAAAGCAATTGAATAGCTTAGGGCTGCTTCATCGGATCCCGCTGTTTCTTTCGGACGGCTTGAAGGACGTCCCTCTTGAGGTGCTGAAGCAGGTAGAGGTGACCGTTGTTGCCGGGATGGGCGGCGAGCTGATCGAGGTGATCATGGCTCAGGCACCGCTGGAGCCGCCCCTTTGGGTCCTGCAGCCCATGAGCGCCGTTTATGAGCTTTTGGACACCTTAGCCGCAAAAGGCTACGCCATCAAAGACGCCGCGCTCAGCCGGGATGGGGATAAAATTTACCGCATTTTTGCGGTAGAAAAAACAGGAGAAGCCTACGCCCCCGATTATTTCAGTATGCATCGGGAGGATCCCCTTTATACCGACTACCTTTTGAAAGAAGAAAAACGGATGGAGACCGCCCTATGCGGCCTGCGCTCTGCCAAAACCCCCGATGAAAAGCGCATCGGGGAAGCGGAGGCACTGCTCAAATCCATCAGAAAGGCAATGTTATGATCGTAAAAGATATCTATGAATTTTTAAACACCTACTGCCCCTACGAGCTGGCAGAGGATTGGGATAACCCCGGTCTGAACGTGGGACGGATCAACCGTCCGGTGGAACGGGTCTTTTTGGCATTGGACGTCACCGACGAAGCCATTGAAGCCGCCAAAGAGGTCGGCTGTCAGCTTTTGATCACCCACCACCCCCTGATCTTTTCCCCGGAAAAGCAGGTCAACGACAGCACCGAGACCGGGCGGCACATTCTGCAATTGGCCGAAAGCGGCATTGCACATATTGCCTGCCACACCAACCTGGATGCGGCAGAGGGTGGCGTCAACACCTGCCTTGCTGCCTGCTGTGGGCTGGAAACGAGCGAGGTCTTTGCAGGGCTCGGTCGTATGGGCGAAACCGACACCACCTTCACCGCCCTTGCAGAACGGTTAAAGAAGGTGTTACCCTCGGAAATTTGCCTGGGGGTCTGCGCCCATGAAGAGGTCAGAAAGATTGCTTTGGTGGGCGGCAGCGGAGGCAGTCTCTTGAACGAGGCCATCGCCATGGGGTGCGATACCTTCGTGACCGGCGAGTTCAAGTACAATCACGCCCTCACCGCCCGGGAGGCGGGCATCAACCTCATGATGCTGGGCCATTACGAAACGGAATATATCGTCCTTGCCCCCTTGGCCGAAGCGCTGAAAAAAGCCTTCCCCACCCTGGAGGTTACCGTCATGGAGCGCAAGGCACCCATAGAAAGTTGGTAAACCATGGCTCTTGACGCTTGTTTTTTAACCTATCTGACCCGTGAGATCAACGGCACCGTCACCGATGCCCGTATCGAAAAGGTCTATCAGCCCGGCAAGGATGAAATTGTACTGAACCTGCGGGCGCCCGAGCTGCGTGTGAAACTGCTGTTTTGCTGTACCCCCAACTGCGCCCGTATTACTCTTACAAACGGCGAGACGGAAAATCCCGCTCAGCCGCCCCTTTTCTGTATGGTCCTGCGCAAGCACCTGATCGGCGCAAAAATTCTGAGGGTGTATATGCCCCAATTCGAGCGGGCGGTATTCATCGAGCTCATGGGTAAAAACGATTTCTTTGAACCGGTAAAAAAATACCTGGTGTTTGAGCTTTTGGGCCGTTCCTCTAATTTGGTGTTAATGGACGAAAACCAAAAGATCATCGAATGTATCCGTCACGTGGATATCACCGCCGGGCGGCAGATGCTCCCCGGGCTGAAATACGAGCCGGTGGTTCCCCAGGATAAAAAGCCCTTTACCGAAGCGGAGGCGGCAGATCTTTCTGCCATCACCGCCACCGATAAGCCCCTTTGGAACGCCGTTATGGACTGCTACAGCGGCATCTCCCCCATCGTGGCAAGAGAACTGGCCTTCCGCAGTGCCGGCAGGATCGACGCCCCCGCCAATGGTCTAACCCCCAATCAAAAGGAAGGGCTGGAAGCCGCCCTGACCGAGGCCGCCGAAAATCTACCGGCAGACCGCTCTGCCCCCACCGCCGTGCGGGAAATCAAAACCGGAAAATGGTTGGACTTCTCCTTTATGCCCATCGGCCAGTACGGCCCTTCGGCAGAGGCGATCTCCTATCCCTCCTCGGTAGCGCTGATCGAGGATTATTTTGAAAAAAGCGCCGAGGACGTGCGGCTCAAGCAAAAGACCCGGGACGTGGAGCAGTTGTTGACCCGCACCTCTGCCCGGATCGAACGCACCATGCGGGTGCGTGAGCGGGAACTGGAGGAGGGCAAAAAAGCCGATCACTACCGTATCTGCGGTGAGCTTTTACAGGCCAATCTCCATCTGGCGAAAACCGGCATGACCCAGGTGACGGTGGAAAACTACTACGATAACTGCACCCTCTTTACCATCCCCCTGCGTCCCGACCGTACCCCCCAACAGAACGCCCAGCTTTATTTCAAAAAGTACAATAAGGCCAAAACCTCGGCCCGGGTGGTAGCGGATCTGATCCAAAAGGACAAAGAAGATCTCTCTTATCTTGACAGCGTGTTTATGGCGCTCTGCGACTGTGAAAATTCGGCAGACGTAGACATGATCCGGGAAGAGCTGATCCGTACCGGCTTCAGCAAAAACCGCCGCAAAAACAACGGCCGTTCCTCCGCCCCCTCCAAGCCCCGGAAGTTCCTTTCTTCCTCGGGACTCACCATTCTGGTAGGGCGTAACAACGTACAGAACGACCAACTGACCGTCAAGCTTTCCCGCAAGGACGATCTATGGCTGCACACCAAGAATATCCACAGCTCCCACGTGCTGATCCAGAGCGGCGGCAAGGAGATCGACGACGAAGCTATCTTAGAAGCCGCCTCTATCTGTGCCTACTACAGCAAGGGCAAGGAAGCCCCCAAGGTAGAGGTGGACTACTGCCCCGTTTCCCATGTTAAAAAGCCCACCGGCGCCCGCCCGGGCATGGTGGTCTACGACAACTATTGGTCGGTTCTGGTGGAACCCAAGCTTCCTTCGGAAGAACTAAAATAAAAACATAACTATGGAGGAACCCATAATGGAGCATTACGTTAAAAAAGAAACAGTATCTATCATCATTCCAGCTTACAACGCAGAAGAGTATCTTGAAAAATGTATT
>CAYLIT010000017.1:0-15892 GCA_964383835.1 uncultured Eubacteriales bacterium | reverse complement strand
ATCTCTGCGTTTCCCGCACCTCTTTCAACTGGGGTATTCCGGTGGACTTTGATCCCGGCCACGTGGTGTACGTCTGGATCGACGCTCTTTCCAACTATATCACCTTTGCCGGCTACGATCCCGACGGCAATCATACCGAGGACTACAAGCATTACTGGCCCGCCGATCTGCACCTGATCGGTAAGGATATCGTGCGGTTCCATACCATTTACTGGCCCTGCATCCTGATGGCTTTGGGCGAGGAACTGCCCAAACAGGTATTCGGTCATCCCTGGCTCATTATGAGCGACGGTAAGATGAGTAAATCCAAGGGCAACGTCCTTTATGCCGACGATCTGGTAGACCTCTTCGGGGTAGATGCGGTACGTTACTTCGTTCTGCATGAGATTCCCTATGCCAACGACGGTATCATCTCCTACGAGCTGATGATGGAGCGGATCAATGCAGATCTCGCCAACATTCTGGGCAACCTGGTCAACCGTACCGTTTCCATGACCAATAAATATTTTGGCGGCGAGCTGCGCCCCATCGGTGCAGAGACCGAGCTGGACAAAGACCTCAAGGCGGTAGCCGCTGCTACCCCCGCCGAGGTGGAAAAGCACATGGACGCCATGCATATTGCCGATGCCATCGACGATATCTTCACCCTGCTGCGCCGTGCCAACAAGTACGTGGACGAAACTGAGCCCTGGATCCTGGGCAAGCCCGACGGCGACCACGAGCGCCTGGCCACCGTACTCTATAATCTGTTGGAGTGTATCCGCATCGGCGCCACCCTGTTGAAGCCCTTTATGCCCGAAACCGCCGAAAAGATCTTTGCGCAGATCGGCTGCGGCGATCAGACCTTAGAGGATGCCAAGGAATTCGGCAAGCTGACCGTGGGCGGTCACGTAGGCAAGCCGGAGATCCTGTTCGCCCGTATCGATATCCCCAAGAAGCTGGAAGAGATCAAGGCGGCGAATGCGGCCAAAGCCGAAAAGGAAGCCAAGAAAGAAGAGAAAAAGCAAGAAAAGCCCGAAGGCATCGCCATCATCTCCATCGATGATTTTGCAAAGGTTGCCCTGCGGGTGGCAGAGATCAAGACCTGCGAACCCCTGCCCAAGAGCGATAAGCTCCTGATGATGACCGTAGATAACGGCAAGGGCATCAAGCAGGTGCTTTCCGGTATTGCTCAATACTATACCCCCGATCAGCTGATCGGCAAAAAGGTCATTTTGGTGGATAACCTGGCCCCTGCCAAGCTCCGTGGCACCCTCAGCGAAGGTATGCTGCTGGCGGCTGACAGCAAGGACGGCGTGAAGGTTATCTTCTTAGACGGTTCTTTGGAAAACGGTGCGGTGATCCGATGATCGACGTACACGCACACATGAATGACCCCAAATTCGACGAGGATCGGGAGTCGGCTCTGAAACAAATCAAAGAGGCAGGCGTCAAACGGCTGATCAATTCCGGCTGTTGCCTGGCCTCCTGTAAGGATACCCTGCAAATGGCGGCAGAGCACGATTATATCTACGCCGCCATCGGCATCCACCCTCAAGAGGCCAACGAGCTGGAGGAGGGCGGCGAGGCCGCATGGGAAGAGCTGAAGCAAATGCTGCAGCAACCCAAGGTGGTGGCTTTGGGGGAGATCGGGTTGGATTATTATTATGAAAACTCCCCCCGTGAGGTGCAGAAAAAATGGTTCCACGCCCAATTGACCCTGGCGGAGGAGCTGGATCTGCCGGTGGTGATCCACACCCGCGACGCTATGAAGGACACCTTGGATATCCTCCGGGAGCACCCCAATAACCGCGGCATTTTCCACTGCTACAGTGGCTCGGTAGAGTCCCTAAGAGAGATCTTGAAATTGGGTTGGTCCATCTCGCTGGGCGGGGTGGTCACCTTCAAAAACGCCAGGGTCGCCAAAGAGGTTGCAGCAGAAGTCCCCCTGGATCGACTGATGCTGGAAACGGATAGTCCTTTCCTTGCTCCCGAGCCCAATCGGGGCAAGCGCAACTGCGCCTTGAACCTGCCCTACGTAGCGGCCGAAATTGCCCGTCTCAAAGGTATCACCCCCGAAGAAGTGGAACGCATCACCGACGAAAATGCCCTTAAAATGTTTAAAATGGCTTGAGCGTAACGCTCAAGCCATTTTTATTCACTTTTCTGCAATTACATCAGCAATAGCCATCTTGAGGGACTCAACCGTCACCGTCATAGGACTATTGAAGTCATTATTACTGAAATTTCCATCGCCATCCGGCTCCAGGTAACCGTAAGAATCGGTCGGATAATAGCCGGAAGCCCATGCCGGTTGCATTTCATATTGCGTCAAAAGCAACACGCATTCCTCTCCGACCTCAAAATCCGGCAATTCAATTTTCTTCGCCAAAACAGAGGGTTCGTTTTCGCCATAAAGTATCAATTCCGGCGACAGACCGTTTCCGCAGGCAATTTTGATATTGATGGTTTCTCCCTCATAATCCCCCTTATAAAACTCACTGATCTCTACCGCATATTCCGTGATCAATTGATTGGATATTCGATAACCATCGGAAGATTTTAAAGTGCCGTCCGGATTGGTCATGTTCATACCCACTTTTTTCAGCACTTTTCCCCGAAGGATCAGATCGGCCCGATCGATCAACTCCTCTTGCGTCAATTTAATCTTCGTAATTGAGGTATAGATCACATCTTTTTCTTTCAGCACCGCTTCTTCCGAATCAGAAATACTTCCACTTCCAGAAATATTATTTTCTTCCGATTGCTCTTTCTCGTTTTGATTATCATCAACTTGTTCATTCAAAGTGCCCAAGTCTGTTTCATTCGTATTCGGGTGTACTATATCTTTATTTTCTATATCATCAACAGAGTCTGTGGGTTCACTTTCATAATAAACTTCTGTACTTCCCGCTCCTTCTTTCATCTCGCTCTTACATGATGTCATTCCTAAAAACAATATAACTATCAAAAAAGCAATGAATGTTTTTTTGTTATTCACCGGAACACCTCCTTTATATATAATTCCAATATTATTATATCACATGACCATATGTCATTCAATCAACAAACGGCACAAAATCCCATAACGTAATTTGTTATTTTTGTATATAAAAAAATATTTTTGTTGATATTTTAAATTATATTATAAACAAAAAAGCAATGGCTAAATAACCATTGCTTTTTGCAATTTATTTCTTTCTTGCGCCGATGGCAGTCTCAGCATTCTGCAACAGATTAAAGATGGAGGTGGCAAACATGGGATATTTTTCCCGAATGGCCGTTTCGTTCATTACCGGAAGTTTCTTTACTTTTTTCAGTCGGTTCTGAATTTCTACCTCTAATTTTTTCATGGTGCTATCGGACATCAAAGAAGCGACGTCCTTTTCTGCCCCAAAGAAGGTCTGGGGATTCTCGGGGTTGGCATCGTACATTCTGCGAAACATCTGGTAAACGCTGATCTGCAGGTACAGGGACACCTTATTGATCAGTTCCTTATCGCCGGTGGCACCCAAAAGGTCTTCTACCACCGTAACGGAATTACAGATCAGTTTTTTGTTCAGCACCGGCAACAAACTGCCCGGACCCCGGTTGCCTTGACCGGCGGCATCCTCATCGGGAACCTCTTCCAAAAGGATGGCCGAGCCGTTTTTCTCCAGCGAGCGGCCCAACAGGTAGTCCACCGAAACGCCGTAAAAATCCGCGGCGCGCACCAAAAACAAAAGCCCGCATTCCCGGATGCCTTTTTCGTAATGAGAGAGCAATGCCTGAGAAATGCCCAGTGCCTCTGATGCTTTCTTTTGAGAGAGCCCCGCCTCTTTACGAAGATGGGTCAACACCCGTGGAAAATCCGATAATGCCATGCTTTTTATCCTCCGTGGATTTTTCGAAAGTACCTTTAAATTATACCAAAAATTCCTTAGAAAGTCAATCCAAACGGAGCAAATTCCGAAAGTTTGTGCGGTATGTAGAATTTACATTCCGTTCTATATTTTTTCAAAAATACATGGTATAATAAAAATAGCAAAACCCCCATTTAAACAAAAAGGAGTGACCTCGATGAAAACAACCTACGTAACCAAAAAGATGAGCCTTTCGGAAAAGGAAAAGCAGCTGGTAGAGAAAAAGCTGACCCGCCTGGATAAATTCTTCACTGCAGACGCGGAGGCGGCGCTGACCTTTACCGTGGTGCGGGATGAGGTGACGGTGGAGGTCACGGTCAAGGATCACGGCATGCTGTTCCGTGGGGAACGGACCGCCGTTGATAAGATGATGGCGCTGGACGAGATCATCGACCTCCTGATCCGCCAGGTCCGCAAGAATAAGACCCGACTTTCCAAGAGCCTGTATGCCGACGAGCCGGACTTTGAGCCCTGGGAGGAGGGCGAGGACGATTTCAACCTGGTGCGCACCAAGGAGGTCTTTCTGCGGCCGATGGATCTGACCGAAGCCATTTTGCAGATGAACCTTTTGGACCATAACTTCTTTATGTTCCTGGACGGCGACACCGAAAAGGTCAGCGTGGTCTACCGCCGCAAGGACGGTCAGTACGGCCTGATCCGTAGCGAGAATTAAAACAATAAAAAAAGGCGCCTGATGGGCGCCTTTTTTATTATCCAAACAAATAAAACCCTGCGGCAATCAGCGCAAACAGAATGGGCTGGTGGGCCAGATAGATCCAAAGGGAATGGCGGCCGACCCACTCCAAAATGCGGCATCTTGCCGTATAGAACCACGGGGCAAAGCGACGCTCCTTCACCAAAGGGCCCAGATAGGTACCCGCTAAAAACAGGAAGAAATAGGGGAAAAGGGGGTAATAATCCGCCGAATAAAAGCCCTCTTGGGGGAAGCCAAGGATCATCAGCGGCCAATCCACCCAATCCATTCCGCGGCAGGTGGTGATGGCGAGATACCCACAGAACAGCACGATACCCGTCACAACCGGCACCCAGCGTTTTTTACAGGTAAAAAGCCCGTAAAGCAGCATGGACAGGCCGAACATATGCAGGATGCCGAACCAGATCTCCAGCCCCGTGACCCCCACCGCCGGCAACAGGATCGCCGTCACCAGGGTGATCAACAGAGCGGCGCCGGTCACGATGGTGCCCCGGCGCAACACATTGCGGGAAAAGGCGGTGCAGATACCGCTGATCAGCAAAAACGCCCCCACAAACAGCTCTTGCAGGATCCAGAAAAGCCAGGTATCCAGGATCTCAAACTCAATATCATAACCGAAGTTCCACGCCACCTGCTCAAAGGCGAACAGGGCATGATGCAGGATCATGCCCAATACGGCGATGCCCCGGATCCAGTCCAGGGCTCTTACGCGCTCGTTCCTCATGCCTGGTTCTTACGGATGGACTTCCGGGTCTCTTCAATGGCCTGGCTGCTCTTGGTCATGCTCTCAGCAACGCGGGCGAGGATGGTATCGCAATATTCCACCGTAGCGTTGCTCATCTCCTTGGCCTTCTTCTGCGCCTGAGCAATGATCTCCTGCGCCTGCTGCTGAGCCTCCTGGTAAACAGCCTCCTGAGAGACCAGCTTTTCAGCCTTGGCACGGGCGGTCTGGATGGTCAGATCAGCCTCCTCACGGCCCTGCAGAATGATCTTGTCGCGGCGAGCAATGATATCGTTACTGGCCCGGATTTCTTCGGGCAGAGAGGCTCTGAGGTCGGTGATCAGATCCTGCAGCTCGGTGGCGTTGACCACACGCTTACCGCCGCTCATAGGGAAGTTCCACGCATCCTCTAAAAGGTCTTCCATGGCTACCAGAATTTCTTCGATCTTCATCCTTCAATCTCCTTTAATCTTTTTTTAATATCCTCTGCTACCGCCGGGTGGACAAAATCGGTGATCTCCCCGCCGTTTTTGGCAACCTCCTTGACGATGCTGGAGGAAAGATACATATATTTGGCGTTGGTGGTGAGAAACAGCGTTTCCACGTTCCGATTCAGTTTTTTGTTGATCAGCGCCATCTGGAATTCATATTCAAAGTCCGTCACCGCACGCAGGCCCTTTACGATAGCCACCGCGTCGTTCTCACGGGCGCAGTCCACCAAAAGACCTTCGAAAGAGATGACCTCTACGTTAGGAATATCCACCAGACAGCGCTTCAAAAGATCGATACGCTCCTCCACGGTGAACAGGGGTCTTTTTTTACTGTTTTGCAGTACGGCCACATAGACCTTATCAAAAAGCTTGGACGTTCTGGAAACGATATCCAGATGCCCCAGCGTGACCGGATCAAAGGATCCGGGGCAGATCGCAATTTTCATACTTCCTTCCTCTCCAAAAGAGTGATCTTGACGGTGCCCTGCCGGTATTCCTTCCTGAGGGCCAGCCCGTCATAAGAGAACGCTTCCTCCGCACCGGTCTCCACCGCCACCAAGGCGCCCTCGGGCAAGAGCGGCGCAAGTGCCTGCAGAGCATCCTCGGCGATCCCTTTTCCGTAAGGGGGATCCAAAAAGACAAGATCCGGGCGTTTTTTCTCTTTTTCTACTATTTTAACACACATCTTATAGTCGATGCAAGTTTCTTTTGCTTCTTTTTCAAAATTACAGGCAGTAATATTCTGATGCACCACCTTTAAGGCGGCGGGATTGCTGTCGTTGAACCAGCAGAACGCCGCCCCGCGGGAGAGGGCTTCCAGCCCCAGCTGACCGCTGCCGGCAAAGAGATCCAGCACGTAGCGGTCTGCCAGTTCAAACTGAATGGCAGAAAATACCGCCTGCTTCAGCCGTTCCAGAGTGGGGCGGGTGTTCTCGCCCTCCAAGGTCTGTAATTTTTTGCCCCGGCGGGTGCCGGCGATGATACGCATCATGGCTGTTCTCCTTTATAGTAATTCCAAACGGCCTCTGCCACACTTTCGGGCAGACCCGCTTTGGTGCGGATCTCTTCCGCCGTAGCCTCGCCGATCCCTTTCGGAAAGGCTTTTTTAAACTTTTTGAACCGTGCCTCTCCCATACCGGGCAGATCCAGCAAGGGAGAACGGGTCATCTTTTT
The DNA here is from genome assembly GCA_964383835.1 of uncultured Eubacteriales bacterium. Taxonomy (GTDB): domain Bacteria; phylum Bacillota; class Clostridia; order Oscillospirales; family QAKW01; genus QAKW01. The sequence goes on along the minus strand of CAYLIT010000017.1, from coordinate 8,911 downwards.
GGTATGCTTCTTTTTCATATAGGTGATGGCGTAGCGGTGGACTTCTTCCTGCAATGAGACAAAAAAGCCGTAAAGTGCGGGGTCACTGCGCAGATCCAGCTCTCCCCCTGCGGCATCCACCAGCCCACGGGTACGGTGGTGACGATCCTTAACCAGCCCGAATACCGGGATCTCGCCGCACAGATCCTTCACCGCACGGATATGCTGCAGGCCGCCGTCCATCAAAATCAGATCCGGTTTCCCACCGAATTGCTCGTCCTCCAGATGCGCAAGCCTGCGCTCCAGCATCTGCCGGGTGGCGGCATAGTCGTCCTGCAGATATTGATCCCGAATCTCGAACTTACGGTAAGCGCTCCGCTTAAAGCGCCCCTCTTCCCACACGATCATACCGCCCACCATCGACTCGGCGCCGAAGTTGGAGATATCATACATCTCAATCCGTTTTGGGGGGTTGCTAAGGCCGAGTGTCTGGGCGATCAGAATAGCGATCTTGCGGGTACGATCCCCTGCTGCCTCCCGCTCAGCCAGCTTTTCAGAAGCATTTTTACGGCAAAGAGCCAAAAGCTCGGTGCCCTTGCCCCGCTGGGGGTAACGGAAATGCACCGCGCCGCCCCGCAGGTCGGTAAGGTACTCTGCCAAAAGCTCCTCGTCCTCCGGCGGGTGGGGCAGTAAAATTTCTTTGGGTAGCTGTTCCTGTTGCTGATAATACCGCTGCAGGAAGGGACCCACCCAGTTTTCTTCGATACTGTCGCGAATGAGGACGGTATCCTGCATCAGCATCCGCCCGCCCCGGATCACCAGAACCCCCACCGCCAGAAGGTCGCCTAAGCGCACCGCATCCAGCACGTCCTGGTCCAGATATTCCTTGCCGGTGATGATCTGGCTTTGTCCTAATTTTTCGATCTTACGGATGCGATCCCGCAAAGCGGCCGCCTTTTCGAACTGCAGATTTTCGGCGGCGTCCTGCATCTTACGGTTAAGATCGGCCAACAGCGCCTTATAGTCGCCCTTGAGGAAGTCCATCGCCTCCTCCAGCCGCTCCCGGTACTGCTCCCGGCTGACCTTGCCGGTACAGACACCCATACAGCACCCGATATGATGGCGCAGGCAGGGGCGGCCTTTACGGAAATCGCGGGGGAACTGCCGATTACAGGTAGCAAGACCGAAAAGGTCGTTGGCGGTACGGACGATCTCTGCCGCCGCCCCGTTTTGAGGGAAGGGGCCGAAGATCCGTTTACCCTCACGGCTCTCGTGCCGCAATACTTCAAGGTGGGGATACGGCTCCCGAAGATCCAGACTGACGTAGGGGTAGGTCTTATCGTCCTTTAAAAGGATATTATATTTAGGATTATGCTCCTTGATCAGCACGTTTTCTAAGATCAGCGCCTCCATTTCGGTATTGACGCAGATATAATCAAAGTCCGCCACCTTTTCCACCATCGCCATCACCTTGGCGGTATGGCTCTTGACCCCGGTAAAATAAGTGGATACCCGATTTTTGAGATTTTTGGCCTTGCCCACGTAGATGATGGTCCCCTCCCGATCCTTCATCAGGTAAACGCCGGGACGGGCGGTGAGCACCGCCAGCTTATCGGTTACTTTTGGGGGAAAATTCATCAGAGCAAGACCTCCTTTCAACTTTAATAAATTTAGTATAACACAATTACGCCTTGATTGCTACCCTTGTTTATGATAGAATAGGAAAAAACGAAAAAGGATGTACCCAAAATGATCAAGCTGATTGCCTTCGATATGGACGGCACCCTCACCGATACCACCCGAATGATCCCTGCCATCATCAATAAGACCCTGGCGCACTACGGCAAGGAGCCTCTGCCCGCCGAGCGGGTTCTTTGCCACGTGGGGCACGGCGCCGTCAACCTTTTAAAGGGTGTGATGGAAGAATGCGGTCTCACCGCCGATATGGATGAGATCAACGCCTACTACAGTAGCCTGTATAACGAAGATCCCTCTCCCCTCATCGATCTTTACGAGGGAATTGAAGAAACGTTAGCCGCTTTAGGGGAGAAAGGCATCCGCAGAGTGGTGCTTTCCAACCGTCCCCATCATCAGACCACCCTGATCTGCGGTAAAAAACTGCCCGGTCTTTTGGACGAGGTGTACGGTCAGCGGGAGGGCATCCCCATGAAGCCGGACCCCACCGCCCTGCATCAGATCCTCAGGGAAAACGGCGTTTCCTTGGAAGAATGCCTGTACGTAGGGGATATGCATTTCGATATCGACGTAGCCAAAAATGCAGGCGTTCGCTCGGTGGGCTGCACCTGGGGCCTCGGCGGCGAGAGCCAAGTTAAAAACGCTGATTTTGTTCTCCAAAAGCCTTTGGAGTTGCTTGAAATCATCTAAAAAATCCCCTTCGCGCATCCATCCGCGCGAAGGGGATTTTTTTACGTAATATCTGCTTCAAAGCAGTAAAGATTTCCGTAGCTCCAATTAAAGGTGCTGCCGTTATGGCGGTCAAAGGTGATCCAGAACCAGCGGGTACGGCTGCCCAATTTGATCGGCATCAGAGTACCCCAGCCGCGGAAACCGCCGTCCGGATAATCGAATTTTGCATTTTGCATTCCGTCCTTACTATAGATGCGGTAATCGGACACAGCCTTAAAATCATTACCACACAGAAAATGCAGTTTCCCTTTAATTCTCACAAAGGAGCCGCCGGTTTCGGCACCGTCCAACCCCTTGCCGATATAAGTATACCCTTCGAAAGGATGCTCGGATTCAAAGAACACATAACGGTATTCATTGATTGCAGGGTCTTTGCGGCAGATCGCCATATACCATTTATGCGTCTCTTCATCGTAAATGAAGTCCGGATCTTCGTCACTGCGCCGTCCTAAAAACACCGTGATATCATCGTCCTCGGCGGCCTTTTCCATCAGTTCGATATCCACCACATTTACACCGAAACGCAGATCTCCATCAAAGACTGCATGACCTAAAATATGACCGCGGTTAAAGGAGCAGACCCACAGATAAAACTGCTGTTCCTTGCGATGGTACAGCACCGAGGCCGCCACGTCCCCGCACCATTTTCCGTCCCCCGCATCGTAAAACAGGGCACCGGTAAGCCGAAGCTCCGCCGTACCGGGGAGCCAGGAAAAGATCCCCTGGAACATCTGTTCCTCCAGACGGATGGAGGCAGTCAGATAGATCGTACCGTTCTCCATCAGAACGTCGCCGTTTTCGTAGCAGATAGGGCGCAGATCCGCTTGGGAGATGCCGCAATCGAGATAGGCGCTGACGGCATGGATCTCGCAATCCGATGCGCAAAGGGCGGCATAGCCCTTGGAAAAGCGGGCATATTCCGTAGAATTGCGAAATTCTTCCGCCTTAAAGCTACAGCAAAAACGAACGTCCTCCTGATTTTTAAAATAAACGTCGAAGGCGGCGGGGCGGCAGGTGACCATCATCGTCCACCGCTCCTCCGTCTCTACGGGAAATTCGCTCTGTTGCCCGCCGCAGGTAAAGAACAGCTTTTGATCCTGCTTGAGGATCTGCGCCGTCTCCTCCCCGAGGGTAAAGCAAAAGCCCGCATTGCCCTTGGCGGTGACCTCGCAGGTCAAATAAGGAAAAAACTGGCAGAACCATCTTTTGGCAAAGCCTTGAACAACGTAATGACCGTCCACGATCTCCTCGAGAGCGCTCCCGCTTTTTTCAAGAAGGGGGTACAGATCCCCTCGGCGATCCTGAACAAAATCCTTGGAGAAGGTCATCTTTCCCATGGCGATCTTTTGGTTTTTATAAAGATTCATGGAAAACTTGCGGCGAAATATAACACTTGAAAAATCCATTTTAATCTTCCTTCTTATAGATCAATAACGTAAACTCCGTACGGGTGGTGAAGGTGGCATATCGATCCAGCTTCGCCTTATCCTTGGGAGAGGTACGGTAATAATAGGGGGTCATTTTGAACAGCGCCTGCAGCTCTGCGTTGGTTTTGAGGGTGATATTATTTCGAATAGGGCACCGCTCCAAAAGGGTCAGCCCCGGCAGCTCCTCCGTCTCGGGAAGATTAGGCTTGGGGGTATCGTATACCGCGTTTTTCAGCTCCCAAAGGTGGTGCTCCCCCGGCACTGCCCGAAAGAGATGACCGCCTTTTTTCAAAACACGGGCATATTCCTCCGCCGCCAAGGGAGAAAAGAAATTCAAAAGAGCATCCACGCTTTCATCCGCCAAGGGCATCCGATAACAGCTGGCCACCGCCAGATGATCCATCCCTTGCCGCTTGGCCGCCCATTTCAAGGCCTCCTTGGAGATATCAAAGCCGATGACCGTTGCCTCGGGCAGGCGGGTGGAGACCCCTTCGGTATACCAGCCTTCCCCACAGCCCGCATCGGCGATCACGCCGTTTTTGACGGTGTAAAAATACACTTTTTCTGTCAAAAGTTCCCGCAGAGGGGCGTAATAGCCCGCTTCCAGAAAGGCACGGCGGGCGGTAACCATTTCACGGTCGTCGCCGTGATTGCGGTCGGAGGAGCGTTGGCTTTGCAGGAGATTGACATACCCCTGCCGCGCCCGATCAAAGGAGTGACCCTTGGGGCAAAGATACCGCCGTTCTTCTTTATGTAGCGATTCGCCGCAGACGGGGCACAAAAGACTCATCTTCCCCCTCCGATCCTGCGGTAGATCAAGGGCTGCTCCGAGGGCTTTTCAGCCCCTACGGTCAGCGCCGAAAGATACCGTTCCTCGGCGGTCTTGAAATCCCGCCCGGTGCCGGTATACAGCACCGCAACAGGCTCCCCGGCAGTGATCGCATCCCCGGTCTTTTTCAAAATTTTCAGCCCCGCATCAAAATCGATGGTATCCTCTTTAGAGGCACGGCCTGCGCCCAAAAGCATCGCCGCAAGGCCAATCTTTTCCGCATCCATTTTTTGGATATAGCCGCCCTCTAGAGCAAGCACTTCATAAGATGCAAGCTCTTTTTTGCGCCCTGACGCAAAGGCTTCAAGATCCCCGCCCTGGGCGGCGATCCATTCCTGCATTTTCGCCAACGCCTTGCCGGTTTGCAGGGCATCCTCCGCCTGCTTCATGGCCTCATCGGGAGAAAGCCCCTTACAAAGAGTCAGCATCTCGGCAGCGAGGGCAAGGCATACCGCCCTCAGATCCTCGGGGCCCTTGCCACGCAAGACCTCCAAGGCCTCTTCCACCTCCAAGGCATTGCCTACCGCAAGCCCCAAGGGAAGGTCCATATTAGTGATCAATGCCGAAACGTTTCTGCCGCAATTGGTGCCGATGGTCACCATCTCCTCGGCCAATTCTGCGGCGGCTTCGGGCGTCTTCATAAAAGCGCCACTGCCGCATTTGACGTCCAACACGATGGATTTAGAGCCGGCGGCCAGCTTTTTACTCATGATACTGGAGGCGATCAACGGGGTGGAATTCACCGTAGCGGTCACGTCCCGCAGGGCGTAAAGCTTTTTGTCGGCAGGAGCAAGATTGCCGCTCTGCCCCGCCACCACCAGACCGGTAGCGGCGGCTTGGTTCATAAACGCTTCCGATGAAAGCTCGGTGCGGTAGCCGGGGATGGACTCTAACTTATCCACCGTGCCGCCGGTATGACCGAGACCTCTGCCGCTCATTTTAGCCACTACACCGCCCAGCGAAGCGACGATGGGGGTGACGATGAGGGTAGTCTTATCCCCTACCCCACCGGTGCTGTGCTTATCCACAGTTGTCTTGCCCAAAGAGGAAAGATCCACCTGATCGCCGCTTTCGGCCATTGCCATGGTCAAGGCGGCGGTTTCCCCATGGTTCATCCCCTGAAAGCAGACCGCCATGGCCCAGGCAGACATCTGATAATCGGGGATCTGGCCCTTGGTGTACCCTTCGATCAGGAATTTCAGTTCCGTGGCGGTAAGGCTTTCGCCCCGCTTCTTTTTTTCGATCAGATCTACTGCACGCACGGTCATTCCTCCAATTGAAAGCTCATGGGGAGCAGTTCTTGCAAAGTAAACTGCTCCAATACTTCTTCATTTCCTAAAACGACGGTAAAATCCTTCCCGCAAAACTCTGCCATCACCTGCCGGCAGATCCCGCAGGGCGACGTGGCGGCATCCGCCGCCTCCCCTTTGCCGCCGGCGATAGCGATGGCTTTAAATTCCCTTGCCCCTGCGCTGATAGCGGCGGCAAAGGCACTGCGCTCGGCGCAGATCGTCGCCCCATAGGAGGCGTTTTCCATATTACAGCCGATAAACACCCTGCCGTCAGCCGTCAACAAGGCCGCCCCTACCCGATAGCCGGAATAGGGGGCATAGGCGTTGGCTCTTGCGGCCAGGGCCTGATCTAATAAATCTCTCATAGCATCTTTTCTCCATGGTGTAATTTTACACCAAACCATTCTGCTACCGTCTGTCCGATATCACAAAAGCATTCTCTTGTACCTAAGGGACGGGGTTCGGGGCCGTAGACCAGAATAGGGATATACTCCCGGGTATGGTCGGTGCTGTCGTCGGCGGGGTCACAGCCGTGGTCGGCGGTGATGATCAGCCGATCCTCCGGCTTCAAGGCGGCCAAAAATTCGGGCAACCAGCCGTCAAAGGCGGTCACCGCCGCCGCATAGCCGTCCCGATCCTGGCGGTGGCCGTAAAGCATATCAAAATCTACCAGATTGATAAAGGCAAGCCCTTCAAAATCCTCTTTTGCCAACTGCAGGGCAGCCTCCATCCCTTCGGCATTTCCGTGGGTGGGAATGGCGCGGGAGATCCCCCGCCCGGCAAAAATATCCACGATCTTGCCCACCGAAACGGTAGGAATTCCTTTTTCGGCCAGGGCATCCGGCAGAGTTCTGCCGGTGGGCTCCAACGAAAAATCCTTACGGTTTGCGGTACGGGTATAAGCCCCCGCCGTACCGATAAAGGGACGGGCGATAACACGCCCCACACCCCATTCTCCGGTCAGTAATTCCCGGGCCTTACGGCAGATCTCGTAAAGCTCTTCCAAAGGTACCACCTCTTCGTGGGCGGCGATCTGAAAGACGCTGTCTGCCGAGGTATAGACGATGACCTTGCCGGTTTGAACCGATTCTTCACCGTAGTCCTTGATGACCTCGGTGCCGGAATAGGGCAGGTTACAAAGCACTCCGCGGCCGGTGACCTCGGTAAACCTTTCCAAAAGCTCTTTTGGAAATCCATCGGGGAAGGTAGGCAACGGCTGTTCGGAGATGACCCCGGCCAGCTCCCAATGCCCAACGGTGGTATCCTTCCCCCGGGAGGCTTCCTTGGCACGGCCGTAGGAGGCCATGGGTTGCGGCTCAACCCCTAAAAATTCTAACCCTTCAATATTCCCCAGCCCCAGCTTTTTCAGGTTGGGGATCGAAAAGGAAGGGCTTTGGGAGATGCTTTTGAGGGTATGGGCCCCCGCATCTCCAAACTCTGCCGCATCGGGCAGAGCACCTGCACCGACGCTATCTAAAACAATCAAAAATACTCTCATTTTATCGCCACGTTCAATGCCAATTCCATCATATCGGTGAAGGTGTTCTGCCGCTCGGCGGCGGTGGTGGCTTCCCCGGTGATCAACGAATCCGAAATGGTACAGATGGCCAAGGCCTGCTTTTTGCTGTAGGCGGCGTTCATATACAAAGCGGCCGCCTCCATCTCTACCGCCATCACGCCCATTTTATTCCAGGAGAGAGTGTCCTCCCCCGCATCATAAAAGGTGTCGGAGGATAAGAGGTTGCCCACGTGGTAGGTTAACCCCAGCCGTTCCGCCTCTTCGGCACAGGCCCGCAGAAGAGCAAAGTCTGCGATCGGAGCATAACTGCCCCGCAGATGGTACTGTTTAGCATAATCGGAATTGGTGCAGGCGCCTGCACCCAGCACGAGCTCACGCAGCTTGACGTCCTCACGGATGGAGCCGGCAGAGCCGATCCGCAGAATACGGTCTACTTCAAAAAAGTTGAACAGTTCATAGCTATAGATCCCCATGGAGGGCATTCCCATGCCGCTGGCCATCACCGAGACCTTTTCGCCCTTGAAGCTACCGGTATAGCCCTGCACGCCCCGGACGTTATTGACCAGTTCGGCATGCTCCAAAAAGGTTTCGGCAATGAACTTCGCCCGCAAGGGATCGCCGGGCATCAATACGGTCTTGGCGAAATCGCCGACCTTAGCATCAATATGCGGTGTTGACATGACTTTGATCCTCCTTGATCAGCTTTACGATAGCACTGGTACCCAAGCGCTCTGCGCCCAGGTTGATCATATCCTCGGCATCCTTCAAGGAGCGGATGCCGCCGGCCGCCTTGATCTTAATGCCCTTCACGTGCTTTGCAAACAGGGCGATATCCTCCCGGGTGGCACCGCCGGTGGAAAACCCGGTGGAGGTCTTGATGAAGTCGGCACCGGAGGCGCTGACGATCTCGCACATTTTAATCTTTTCTTGCTCGGTCAGAAGGCAGGTTTCGATGATGACCTTCAAAAGCTTACCGTGGCAGGCGGCCTTGACCGCCTTGATCTCATTCAGCAGTTCCTCCCACTTTTGCTCCTTGGCCCAGCCGATATTGATGACCATATCCACCTCATCCGCGCCGTTTTTCACCGCATCCTCGGCCTCAAAGCACTTGGCTGCGGTGGTGGAATAACCGCAGGGAAAGCCGATAACGGTGCAGACGGCCACCCGCCCCTCGGCATACTCTGCCGCCACTTTTACAAAAGCCGCAGGGATACAGACCGAGGCGGTCTCAAAGGCGATGCCGTCGTCGATGATCGCTTTGATCTCTTGCCAGGTGGATTCTGGCTTTAACAGGGTATGATCTACTCTTTTTAAAATATCCTTAATTTCCATGGGTCATTCCTCCTTTTATGAAATAATTATATAAGAAAAATACGAAAATGCCAAGGGTTTTCGCTCAAAGGGACAAAAATTGACCAATGGGTGAAAGCCGGTACGG
>CAYLIT010000016.1:0-16052 GCA_964383835.1 uncultured Eubacteriales bacterium | reverse complement strand
CGCCCAGCCGTCCCTTCGGCAAGGCCACGTTAACCATTTTCAACGGGTTCAATCCCCCTTTCGGTATAGCGCAGCAGTTGGCGGGGGCGTACCTGCTCGGGCAGGGTACGAGCCACCAAAAGCGTTCCCGCTTCGGATAACTGCCCTGCCGCCGCCACCAAGCCGGCGGGGTCGGCATCTGCTCCGTGAAGCAGAACGGTATCCACGTCATACTCTGCCTCTTCCCGCTTTTCTAAAAGATCCAGGTAGACGGCAAAGCCGATGGCGCCGCTCTTACGCCCCATCTTCTGCAATAATTTGTCGTACTGACCGCCGGAAAGCACACCGGCGGGAATTCCCTCTATGTAGCCCTTAAAGACCACACCGCTGTAATATTTCAGGTCATTGCCCACCGAAAAGTCCACCCGCAGGTGACCGCCCTTTTCCAAAAGGGCACACAGACGGCTGAATTCTTCAAAAGCATTCTTTTCCGCCTCGCCGGTGAGGTACGGCTTCAGCTTGGCCAATGCCTCGGCAGGAACACCGCAACATTCGATCAAGGCGTTCAGCTTGGCCAATGCACTCTCCGAAAGCCCCAAGGAAGAAAGCTCATGAGCGCTCTTTTGGTGGATGAACGAAAGGGCTTTGCTCTGTTGCTCTTCCGAAAGTCCGTTCTCTTCCAGCATGGCAGAGACCAACCCCATGTGGGAAAGCTCCAGCACGTACTCCTCACCGATGAGATTCAGGCTCTCCCGTGCCAGCATCAGCACCTCGGCGATCTCGTATTCTCCCAGATCACCGATACATTCCAGCCCCGCTTGCATGATCTCTTTAAAAGAGTGGGTACCCTTGGCGACCCGATAAACGTTCTCGTTATAGTAGACCTTTTGTACCGTATCGGGGCGGTCTACAGTATTTTTGATGATGGACAGGGTGACGTCCGGCTTGAGCGCCAAAAGACGACCGGTGTGGTCGGTAAAGGTGATGACCTCGTCGCTGACCAGAAAGTCTTTGTTGCGCACGTAAAGATCATATTCCTCGAACCGGCTCATCTTATACCGGGCATAGCCGAATCGGCGGTAAAGACTGCGCAGAGCGAATACCGCCCGCTCGTCGCTTTTAATGATATTCTCGGTCATTTTGCGCTCTCCCCTTTCAGTCGGTCGATGGCGGTACGATAACCGCCCCCGCCGTAGTTCAGGCACTTATTGACCCGGCAGATGGTGGCCGTAGAGGCACCCGTCTCTTTATTGACCTCTTGATAGTTCCTGCCCTCGTCCAAAAGACAGGCCACCTGAAACCGCTGGGCGATCTCGTTCAGCTCCTTGATGGTGCAGGCATCTTCAAAAAATAAATAGCACTCCTCCACACTCTCCAGCGTGAGGATGGCACGAAACAAATTATCAATTTCTTCGTTACGGAAATTGCTCATATCGAAACTCCTTATAATAATGATGTTTAACATTTTATCACTCTACTATGCTAAAGTCAAGGCTTTTTTTAATAAATATATCGTATGCGAGAAAATGGGAATAAATATTCATTTTTTGTCCTTTACTTTCCCTTGAAAAATGTTATAATGAAGAAAAACAGGAGGTTACGTAATGAAATATATCAATCAATTAGACTATCCTCACTATACCTACAGAACCCATACCAAGTCGGAGGATCCCGAAAAGCGAGAGAGAGCAAAGCACGGATCTGTACGCACTGCCGGCTGCGGGCTTTGCTCCGCTGTGATGGTGGCAGACCGTCTTTTACCCAACACCGCCTTTGAATTAAAGGACGCCCTGCGGATCTCCTACGACGTGGAGGCAAACCACCAAGGAGGTACCGACTATAAGCTGTTTGCCCCCGAATTTGCGGCACGCTGTGGACTGATCTGTGAATTTTCCAGTGAAGTGGAAGAACTGATCAACTGTTTACGCACCGGCGGTGCAGCAGTGGTCAACGTGAGCGGCGACCGAGAGGATCATATCGGCGTATTCAGTCACGGCGGTCACTACGTGGCGGCCATCGGCATGGAGCCGGACGGACGTGTTGCTGTTTTAGACCCCTCTTATAAGCCCGGCAAATTCGACGAAGAAGGCCGTAAGGGCTTGGTAGAGATGAAAAATGAAGTCATCGCCCTTTGCGCCCCGGAGCTTTTGGCAGTGGATGCCAAAGAGCGTACCCCCTCGTTCTACCTGTTTTGGAGGAAATAAACCATGAAATATATCAATCAATTGGATTATCCCGACCGCCTGTACGTCACCCGCAAGAATTTAGAAGGTGAGGAGCGGGAAAAGGGCAAATTTACCACCGTGCGTAGCTCCGGCTGCGGTCTTTGCGCCGCCATTATGGCGGTGGATCGCCTGATCCCCAACTCCACCTTTGATCTGCAAGCCGCCCTGCGCCTGTCCTACGACACCGATTCCAACCACCAGGTCGGAACCGATTACAAGATCTATGCCCCCGCCCTTGCAGAAAAGCTGAATCTTACGTTAGAGGTCACCGACGATCCCGAGCGACTGCGCTTTTGTCTGCAGACCGGCGGTGCCGCCGTGGTACTCAGCCGGGGCGATCGGGAGGGCTATATCGGGGTGTTTACCCATAATTCGCACTACGTCACCGCCATCGGCGTAGAGCCGGACGGGCGGGTCGCCGTTTTAGACCCCTCTTATCAACCGGGCAAATTCGATGAAGAAGGACGGCAGGGCAAGGTGGAGGTCAAGGACGGCGAGCTTCTTGTCTGCGACATTCAAGTTCTTGTGGACGATGCGGACTACAGAGCCAACTCCTTCTATCTCTTTTGGAGAAAATAATATAAAAAAGACCGCAGACTTTTCAGTCTACGGTCATTTTTTATGCCATGGTTTCCAGCATTTTCAGGGACACTTCATAAAGATTGGGCTCGCCTTTTAAATAGCGGGCCAGTTCCTCCACCATATATCTGCTCATCCGGCGGCGCTCATGCGCCTCGCTGCCGGCAATATGGGGAGTAAGAAAGATATTCTCATAGGTATAATAGGGGCTGCCCGGCTCCGGCGGCTCGGGGCTGGTAACGTCGCACAGGGCGGTGAGGTCGTTACGCTCCCTCATGGCGCGGAAGAAATCCTCCGCCACCAATTGAGCGGCGCGACCGGTATTGATAAAGGTGGCATAGGGCTTCATCGAAGCAAAATGCCCGTATTTCAGCATCCCCTTGGTTTGCTCGTTATTGGCCAGATGGTTGGAGACCACGTGGCTTCGCTTAAAGAGCTCCTCCAGGCTGACCTTTTCCACCCCCAGCTCCTCCGCCGCCGTATCCGGCAGGAAGGGGTCAAAGACCAGGACGGTCATATGATCGAGGGTCTTAAGCTTTTGGATCACCATTTTGCCGATCATTCCGGCACCGATAATTCCGATGGTGGCATCATAGTTGCCGACATAATTTTTACAAAAATCATCCGCCGCTTTATGTCCGCCGTCGGGGGTGATCCGGGTGGCACGGAAATAACCCTTGTTGGCCAAAATAATCTCAGCAAAGGTAAACTCCGCCACCGGGACGGCATTGGCCGCCCAGGCGCTGAAGACCTTGATCCCGCAGTTCAAAAAGGGGCGGGCAAAGGCCTGCACCGAGCCTGCGGCATAAAATACCGCCTCCAACGACGGGAAAAGACGACGGATCTGTTGCTCATCGGGGCGCTCCATCCCCCAGGTGGAGAAGAGATATTTTACGTCCTTGAATTTTTCAGGCTCCGCCTCCACCATTGCCAGAGAGTAGACGGTATCGTCCAGATCCACCAACGCATGGAGCGCGGCGGTATTTCCCGAATCGAAAACGTTGCGAATTCTTGCTTCGCTTTTGTTTAAAAAAATGGCGTTCATTGTATGATCCTCCTTAATGCCTCTGCCTCTCGGGGCAGGGTTTCGATCAAGCCGTCCGGCATGAATTCCAAAAGCAAATAATGCTCTCCTTCAAAACAAGAAAGGTACTGCTTCCAGAGCGGGATCGCCTCCTCCAGAGGCATTTTTTCTTTTTCTTTCCAATTAAATACGTGGAGATGGTAGGTATAAGGCGCCAGCAAAGCGGCGTACGCCAAATTCTCTTCCACCGGCTTATTCTGATGGGGTTGCCAATACATTTTAAAATGCTTGGAATTCACCGCCTGCATCAAAGTGTGTGCCCCCTCCTTGCAGTCGGTAAAGGTACCTTTATGGCACTCCAAGCAGAGAATGACCCCTTCTTTTTCCGCCATTTCCGCACACTTGCGGCACTCCTCAAAAAACGCTTGCTTTTCTTCTGCAGTATAGTCGGCAAACTCTCTTTCCGTTCCTGCCCAAAGACGCAAAATATCCGTCCCCAGCGTCTTAGCCGCTTTGATATAGCCGGGTAATTCCTCTATGGGGGTAAAACCAATACGGAAATAGGTGCCGTAGGAACAGCAGGCGATGCCGTATTCCTTTTGCAAAGCGGCGATCTCCGCCGCCTTTTCGGGCGGACAATGCACGTCGCTCCCCCACTCAATATAGGAAAGCCCGGTCTTTTGCATGGCCTCTAAGATCTCTTCCGGGGAATTTTTACGGAAGGACACCGAAACCAATCCTAATTTAAACGCTTGCATCTGCTTGTTCCTTTCCCATTTCGATATGTACCGCCTTGGTCTTGACCTTATAGACCCGATACCGGCCGTTGCGGTTATAGTATAATTCATAGCCCATAGGCTCGCCCTCGAAGGTATAGCGAGCAAAAGAGCCCTTATACCGAACCTTGATCTCGCCGTCCTTTTCTTCCACGCAGGTCAATTCTCTGCCGTCAAATTCCAGTACCGGCAGGAAGAAGCCTTCACCATAGGCTCCCAGCGTGATCTCCACGCCCTTTTCCGAGATGACGTAATTTTCCCGAATAACAAAGTTATTCTTTTGATCTGCATCCAAGGTGACCGTCACCCGATCCGGATGCTCCTCATAAGATACCAGCGTATATTTTGCCGGAACATCCGCACCGCAAAGAGTCCCAAGATCGTTCACCTCCAGATAGCTACAAAGGCTCATGGGACGGAGGTTCTTGCCCTCCTGATGATAGCGTGGCTCCCCGGAAAACGGCACCGAAAGCAAAAGGTTCGAGGGGCAATCCCTGTGGTGGATCCGCCCCAGACCATTGGCATCATAAATTGAAAGATCACGGGCATCCAGATCCCATTCCAGAAAATAACCGCCGGCATTGGCGAATGCGGTATGGAACCTCGGAGAGGTCACGGCAAAATAGCCGCCCTCATCCGTCGGTGCCACCGTCGGCTCGATGGTATCATCGGCAAAAAGATAGGCCGTATAGCACCAGGAGGCGAGGGTGACCATGTACTTATTGAAATAGGCATACCCTTCGCATCCGATCTGTAGATCGTCATAGTAATTCTTATTATGGTGGGTGGGGTTTTCCTCCAGCATACGCATAATATACTGTGCCGTTTTTCGGGCCGCCGCCTTGAATTTTCCGGCGGTCTCCACGTCCCCTGATCGGGCATAGCGCACCGCTTCATATTCCAAGATAATGCAGAGCAACCCCTCATTATGCAAAAACTGAATGCTCCGTCCACCAAAGGGGATCTCCCCGGTGACCGACTGCATCTTGAGGGTCAGAAGCCCTGCTTTTTTCAGCTTTTCATCAATCTCGTCTCTGTATTTTCCCTTGTAGCCGTAGGCTAAGATCTGGCAGAGCTGGGTACGAGTAACGAGATCGTAAAGATGATAGCCTGCCTTATCCTTAAACATTCCGTTTTCATCCAACGAAGGCATCAGCCGATCCAGCTGGCGATCGATAAACAAGGTGGCATCCAGCCCCAGGTAACCGCAACGAGCCGCCTCGCCCGCACAATTAAATGCTGCAATATTGGTACATTTCCATTCCGGCGGCATGGTCCAGGTGCGGACGGCGTATTCGTTAAATGGATCAAAGGCTGCAAGAACCGTCTTCCATTTTTTCAGCCGTTCCTCCTCCACCAAGCCGCTCTTTTCCAGCACACCGAGAATGGGCGCCAGCTCTCGGACAGAAAAATCAGCCGCGCGGATCCGTCCCTCAAAGCAAAGATCCATCATCCGCAGCATCCGGGGGTAAAGCTCCATCCGCCGACCCATAGAATTCAGTAGAGCGATATTAACGGCAATACGGTGAAAATCATGCTCTGTTTTGAGATTTTTCGCAACCACCTCGCCAAACCGCTCGATCTCCCGATCCAGATCGGCATCCGAATAGGCCGCCAAGGTCTTTTCAATAATGTCCAAATAAATACTTTTCATTATTTCCCTCAATAGATGTTTTTATTCTCTCGATAGGTACGCCAGATATTCTCAAAGAAATCCTCGTCAGCAGGAATGGGGCGAACCGGCCGCCATCTGCATTCAAAGCCATCACCGATCAGGCGGGTCTCCTGCACCTTACTGCGGGTCTCCCCATTCTCCTCCATAAAGCGGAACAGCTCGGGTAACCCCTCACGCAAGGCGCCCTGCTCATCGAAATAAAGAGCGGAGCCACGGGTATCTCCCACCTTATCCACGTAGTTGATCATAGCGGTCAACACCGCCTCCTGTGTCACCAAGGTGTCCCGCAATTTGTAGTAAACAAACTGCTTTTCTCCCTCGGGCAGGGTCAAAGCGGCACGCTCTGCCTTGACAGCACGAAGGGTCGCTTCCATTTTTTCTTTATTTCGGATCGCTGCAGCGGTATCACTCATACGGCGGCGGGCGGCGGTCAATTGCTCTGCAAGACCCTCGCCGTTACCACTTCCCTTGGCGGCGGCCTTTTCGGCCAATTCCGCAAAGGTCTCTTCCTCCACGGAAGGATTGCCGTGAGCGGCGATATACTGCGCCGCCCTGAGAGAACCCACCTGCCCCGCATTGAGGGCAGAGCCGCCGGGGCGGGTGACCCCATGGGTGCCGGCGCACTCACCGGCGGCAAACAACCCCTTAACGGAGGTCTGCCACCAAAGATCCACCGCAATACCGCCGTTATGATGCTGGGCGCAAAGGGCGATCTCCGGGTAGTCCTTGGTAATATCCAGCCCCTTATCTTTATAAAGCTCAATGGCGGGGGTGTTCATCTTGGCAAGACGTTCGATGGGCGTACCGAAGCAGGCCTCGGCCTTAAAGAGGTATTCATACGCCTCGGCAGAGAGCTTTTTATAATCGATCTCGGCCATCCCAAAGGGATTTTTGGTGTAATCCAGATAAACGCGGCGGTTTTTCAGTACGCACTCCCGATACACCAAAAGGTCGATGACCGAAGAGCCCTCCAACACCTTTTTACTGTCGAAGGGCCATTGATAACCCTTCAAAAAGACGGCGGAAAGGGCCTCGTAGGGGTCTTCAAAATAATCTGCAAGGAATTCATGCTCCCCCTCTTCATCCACGGACACGAAGCGGGGCAGTACCTGCATATAGGTACCCGAAACGTTCCAGCGGGGATCGATGGAGGCAAGTCCGAACTGCCATTCGGTCAAATTCTGTGCCGCCGCCCCCGCCAGCAAGGCAAGTCCGGTGGAGCCGGTGTGGCAGGCGGGATAAACGCTATCCTCATAGATCCCTGCGGGGCCGCCGGTGCAAAGAACGATATCCCCCGCCCGAAAGGCAAAGGGCTCGCCGGTTGCGGTCTTGATGCAATAAAGACCCGCCACCCGATCCCCCTCTTTGAGGATCTCGGCCGCCAAAAGGCCGTTGAAGATATCCACGCCCAATGCAAAGGCCTGTTTTTCCAGCGCCTCGGTCATGAATTTAGAGGTCAGGGGGCCTGCAGAGGTGGCACGGGCATAAGGATCATGATCGGTCTTATACCCCACGTACTCACCGTAGCGATTGACCGGGAAAGCAACACCCAATTCGCAAAGGTTCATAAAACAGCGTGCCGAAAGGGCTGCCTCGATGAGGGCGTTATCCCCGTCCACCGAACCGCCTGCAAAGAGGTTTTCTGCCATACGGCGCACGCTGTCGGGAGCATCACCGCCCAAGCCCAATTTATAATAGGTCTGCTTGTCACTGCCGGTATTGCGGGAGGTGCCGCAGCCAATACCCTCAGTAATAATTGCCACTTTTTTTCCCGCCTGTTTTAGGCGGCAGGCGGCATTAAAGCCTGCCGCCCCGGTGCCGACCACCAGGCAATCGTAACTGAAAATCTTCATTTATAATCTCCTTATATGGAAGCCACCGTCCACGTCGATGGACTGACCGGTCACATAGGGCAACGCACCGCTACACAGCGCCCATACCGCCGCCGCAATATCCTCCGGCTGACCCCACCGCTTGATGGGTAGCAGGCCGCCATCGATCAGGGCATCGTACTTTTCCTTGACCTTATCGGTCATATCGGTGGCGATAATGCCGGGACGAATCTCGTTGACCATAATATCATACTCCGCCAGCCGATCGGCAAACAGCTTCGTTACCATGGAAAGCCCCGACTTTGATATACAATACTCGCCACGGTTTACAGAGCTTGTATACTCGGACATAGACGAGATATTACAAATATATCCGCTGTTTTTTTCTTTCATTTTGTTTGCAACAAGCTGTGTTAAAAAGAAGGTTCCTTTCAGATTTATGTCCATTACGTAGTCATAGCTTTCTTCGGTCATTTCCAAAATATCTGCCCGAACCTTGGGGGCAACACCTGCAACGTTTACAAGCACGTCGATGCGTTCGGGCGCATTTACAAGCCTTTCACGGTCGGCGGCTACGGAGATATCACCCGAGAGATAGTTGAAGTCCGGATGATCTATGGGTGCTGATTGTCTGCGACTCATCCCGTAGACCAAATATCCATTTTGTAAAAATTTCTTTGCAACAGCAAGACCGATGCCCGATGCCGCTCCGGTGACCAATGCAACTTTTTTCATATTTTTCTCCTTTTATAAGTACAGCCTTATTTCTTGCACAGGGTGTTATACAGCTTTAAATAGGGATCGTGATCCCGAATGACACAGCCGGGAGTACCGCCGGGGGTACGCATGATCTCGGTGCACTTGGAGCAGCAGATGCAGATCTTGTTTTGATCCATCTCACCGGTTGCTAAGATCTCTTTTGCAAAATCAGGATAAGCAAAGATGGTGCGGCCAAAACCGGCCAAATCGAATTTACCCTCTTTCATGTAGCCTGCCACCACGTGGGGAGCCGCCACACCCAGATAAGAGACTGCCGAGCAAAGGATGGCCATACCGGGGACCGCTTGTTTCAGCTTGGCGGTTCCGTCCAACACCCGCTTGACCCCCTCTAAGGGGTGCTCTGCAATCTCGTAGCCGCCCTTGGCAAAGGGACGGTTAACGTGGGGATTAAAGTAGGGATTGCCCATGGTGATATTCACGAGACGGACCCCCATATCATAAAGCTCTTTCAGCAGACAGACAGGCTCGGTGGGGTCAAAATCCAAGGACCCATCGCATTTCACGCCAAAGCCGTTAGGGTACGAAAAACCATCGTAAACGTTCAGCCGGGAGGTAACCAAAAAGTCCTTGCCACAGCTTTCCATAGCGCCCCGGATACTCTCCCGCAAAAGGCGGGTACGGTTTTCGAAAGATCCGCCGTAACGTCCCTCACGTTCATAAGCCGAAAGCAGTTCGGAATTGAGGTAACGGTGACAGCATTTGATATCCACGCCATCAAAGCCTGCTCGCTCAGCCAGCATAGCCCCCTTGACCAGCGCCGCCTGCACCCGATCCAAATATTCATCGGTGACAATGCGGTCGGCAGAGATCGGCGCATCCTTTTCAAAGATGGGATTGTTATAGGCGATCAGCGGAGCAGGCTTGCCCTCCGGCTTGGAATAGCGGCCGGAATGGGTGGCTTGCATCACCACCACCGGCTCGTAACCGTTGGTGCGGAGCCCAGTCTCTTTGATCTCTTCTACCTGGCGCTTAAAATCGTCCAGGTTTTCCTCGGTAATATATAACTGCCGGGGATTGGCCCGTCCTTCGGGCAGTACGGCAGTGGCTTCGAACCACACAAGGCCCGCACCGCCCTCGGCTACCCTTTTATAACGCCGTTTGGTCAACGTGTCGGGGCTGCCGTCGGCAGTACCGTCGCACCCCTCCATGGCCTGAGCCGCCAGGCGGTTGGGGATCATCAAATTGCCCACCCGCAACGGAGTCTTTAAGATGGACGTATCTTCCGCATAGGGCAGGTTGGTATGTAGTTCCCGGTTCTGCTCTGCAAAGGCCGCCGGGTCGGTATAAACGATTCGTTTGATGGTAATCAGCTCCTTTTTATTCATTTTAACTCTAACGGAGCGTTTTTTCTATATCAATACTGCATGATTTTATGTAAATCTTGCAAAATTTAAAATATTTGCTATAATGAAACACGGAAGGTGATACAGATGAAAGGATCGGTGCAGGCGGCTTACTTTTCCGACCGCTTTGTAAAAAAAGAACCCCACTACCACGATTGCCACCAGATCATACTGATTTTATCAGGCGAGGCGGAGATCCGGGTCAAAGAAGAATTCTACCGTGCCGGAGCGGGGAGCGTGGTGCTTTTCAGCCGCTACGAGGATCATGCCATTGTATCGGAAGGGTATGAACGGTACGTATTACGGTTGGAGCCGTTGGCAGACCACCGCAATGCCCTACTGTATTCCCTGCTCTTTAACCGCCCCAAAGGATTCCGCCATATCATTGACGTAGCCGACCGCCTGGAGGAATTCCGGCATTTACTGGCACGCATCACCGAAGAAGCAACGCATCCCCAAACCATGGGCGAGGATATGCAGGAGCTTTTGGTGGAGGAACTGCTGATTCTGCTGCATCGGCGGATGCCGGAGGCGCTCTCTTTGTTAGAGCAGGCGCAAACCGAGCTGGTGCTGGATCTACAGCAACGGTTCGAGCGACATTACGACCGTCCCTATTCCCTTGATGCCCTTGCCAAGGAGTACAACGTCAGCCCCTCCTCCCTTTCCCATCGGTTCAAGGAGGTCACCGGGGTACCGGTGATGGAATACCTGCTCTCTTGCCGCTTAGCGGCCGCCAAAAACCACCTGATCGGCACCGATCTGCCCATCGTACAGATCGTGGAGCTGTGCGGGTTCAGCGACAGCAGTAACTTCAGCCGCACCTTCCGCCAAAAATGCGGGCTTTCGCCCTCCGCTTTCCGTACATTATATAAATAATTGACACACCACCCTTTCTTACTATATAATTAAATCATAAAACCTTAGGGGGTATTTTATGAAACCGATCAAAAGACTTATCTCACTGCTGATGATCCTGGTGCTGCTTTTAGGGAGTCTTCCCGTCTCTGCCGCCACCGGCTATCGGGACGTTCCGGGCACCCATTGGGCCAAGGACGATATCGAATGGGCCACCACCCAAGGGCTGATGAACGGCACCGGCGTGAATGAATTTTCACCCGAGGAGCCCGCCGGGCGGGCAATGCTGGTCACCGTGCTGTACCGCTCCGTCGGCTCACCGGAGGTGAACGCCCGCACACCCTTTACTGACCTGACCCAGGATTGGTATAAAAGCGCGGTAACCTGGGCCTATACCAACGGCATCGTTAACGGCACCACGCCCACCAGCTTTGACCCTGCCGGCAAGCTCACCCGGGAACAGTTAGCCACCATTTTGTATCGCTACACAAAAAACACCCTGGAATATAACGTGACGGCTTCGGGTTCCTTGAGCAAATTTCCCGACGCCGCCACCGTCTCCGACTGGGCCAAGGAGGCAATGCTTTGGGCCAACGCCGTGGGGCTGGTAAACGGCACTCCCAAAAACGGCGTGGCGCACCTGGATCCCCAGGGCAACGCCACCCGTGCCCAGATGGCCACCATCTTCCATCGGTTCGAGACCTATAAAGAAAACAACAAGCCTACACCGCCCGAACCTGCCACCACGACGGTTCCCAATTTCATCGGTCTGTCCAAGGAGCAGGCGGAAGCCGCCGCCAAAAGTGCAGGGCTGACCGTCGTTTTTAACAACAATCCTCCCGAACAGTACGATTCCGGCTATCGAGAAAATACCGTGGTGGAGCAGTCCCTTACGGCAAACTCCACCGTCACCGTCGCCTCCTCCATTGTGTTGAAGATCAATATTGCCCCCTCCTTGCTTGCGATTCCCGATCTTTCCGGTATGACCCGTGACCAAGCAACGCAGGCGGCGGGTGTCCTCGGCTTCGGCATCATCTTCACCGACGGAAGCTACGACGAAAACAAGGAAAAGGACACCGCCCTGACCCAAACTCCTGCCGCAGGAGCCATGCATCCCAAGGGGACGGTCATCACCGTTGCCATGAACACCGAACCGCCCCTCATCACCTTCCGCGTTGCATCCTATAATGTGAAGCATTTTAAGTACGGCAGCGGCATCAATTATGAGGTTTTTGCCGCAGAGATCAACGAAATCGATCCCGATATCATCGGTTTGCAGGAGATCGACAACGGACAAAGTCGTTCCGGCGGTGACGACCAGATGGCAGAGATCGCCGCTGCTACCGGTTATAGCTATTACTATTTTGCAAAATGTGTGAATATGAACGACGGGGAATACGGCCACGGTATTTTGAGCAAGTACCCCATCACAAAGAGCGAGACCATCAAATTCCAAGCCCAGACCGGCGAGGAACGGACGGTGGAGCGCCACGAAATCACCGTAAACGGCACCACCGTGGTGTTCTATAACACCCACCTTTGCTATTGCGGCGAGGACGGGAACAATAACAACATCGTAAAAGACCAGCCCAATCAGATGGCTGAGATCTTTGAACTGATGGATCTGGACACCTACCCCATTCTGGTGGGAGATATGAACATCGCACCTCTGGATTTCAAAGAAGTAATCGACGTTTCCCGCTACACTCCCCTCAACGGCGGCAAGACCCTGACCGATACCGTCAACACCTATCCCCAGGGTACCTCTTCCTACATCCCCATCGACAACATTATTCTTTCGGATAATATCGGCTACCTCTCTACCGACACCGATCCCGACGGTCTGACCGTGAACGTTACCGCGATCAGTGACCATAACCTGGTCTATGCGGACGTTTATCTGAAACGAAACATTACCATCCATCCCGTGGGCCGCGTTCCTGATCTGGTCGGCATGACGGCGGAAGAAGCGCGTGTAGCCTTAGAAAATAAAGGCTATCAGGTTGCCTACGAAGGGGCTGTTTCCGACAGCGAGGCAACCGTTCTTTCCCAGAGCGTTGCCGCCGGAACGGCCTTGGCATTTGGAGAAACCGTCACCCTGACGATGATGGTGATTCCGACGGTTCCCAACGTGGTGGGTCTGACCCTTACCGCCGCCACAACCTTGCTGAACGACACCGGCTTTGATGTTACCCTCTCTTCCAGCTCCGACACCCAATCTGCCGAGGCAGTCATCACCCTACAATATCCCGTGGCAGGAATCAAATTATCTCCGGGTAAAACCGTCACCCTGACCGCACGGGATCCCGAAAGTGAAAACTTCACCATAGCCTCCTACGACGTAAAGCGGTTTATGCTGGAAGCCTCCACCAAAGCAGTTGATTACGAAGCCTTTGCAGATGAAATTGCCGCCCTCGGTCCCGACATTCTGGGTCTGCAGGCAGTGGATAAGGATACCGCAAACGGAGATCAGACCAAAAAAATCGCAGATCTGCTGGGCTATGAGTATTCTTACTACGTCATTTCTGCCGAAGACTACAAGGACGGCGGAGATTTAGGGAACTGCATCCTCAGCCGATTCCCCATCCTCTCCGCAGACGGCGGACTCTTCGCGGCTCAATCCAGCGAGACCCGCAGCTATGTGCGGGCGGTTGTAGACGTAAACGGCACCTCTGTGACCGTATATAATACGATGCTCAATCACAACACCGCGTCCACCCGAGATGCTCAGTTTGCCGAGCTCACAACGATGATGGCCGCGGATACTTACCCCATTCTGATCGGCAACATCAATATGCCCCCCGCCGATCTGAGCGGTAAACTGGATCTGACCGCCTACACTCCCCTGAACGGCGGCAAGGATCTGACCCAGATCCAAGGCACCTGCTACGGCTCCGGCACCACCTACGTCAGCAACATCATTCTCTCCGATCACTTTGAGGCGGTAACCGATACCGAGCATCCTACCGGACTTTACGTCAGCGATGTTGCCAACTGCTACCATCGGATGATCTGGGCCACTATCCGCATGAAAGATGTCGAACCCACGGCTCCGGATCTGGTGGGTCTCTCCATAGAAGAGGCCCGAGCCGCGGCTGAAGCCGCAGGCTACGTCTTCACTCTGGCCGAAGGAGCCGGTCAGGAGACGGGCGCCGTCATCAGCGCCCAGAGTCCTGCCGCCTACAGTGCTCTGCCCACGGGCAGCACCATTACGGTCAATACGCGGGTACTCTACGGCGATTATCTCAGCGTGGCCAACTTTGACGTTCAAAAAATGGATCTCACCGATTACGCCCCTTATATTGAAACCATCCGCGAGCTGAACCCCGATATCATCGGCATTCAAGCCATCGATCATGGGACAAACCAGATCGACGTGGATTGCCAGCTGGAACACCTGGCGGAACAGCTGGGCTACGACTATTTCGTCTGCGGCAAAGCCTATGAATACAAAGGCGGCTATCTGGGCAACGGAATCCTCAGCAAATTTCCCATCACCAATCAGCAAAGCGGCCTTTTTGAAAGCCAGACCACAGAGACCCGCGGTTGGATCCGGGCAGAGATCAACGTAGAGGGCACCACCGTTGTGGCGTATAACACCAAGCTCGCCCACGGCGAAACCGAAGCGATGGATACCCTGCGCGCCAACCAGTTTGCCGAGATCAATGCCATGATGGAGCAGGATGAATTTTCTGTTCTGATGTGCAACCTGAGCACCGATGCCACCATGTTGGAGGGCGCGCTGGATCTTTCGAAATATACCCCGCTGAACGGCGGCAAAAGCCTTGAGAATACCTACATCACCGCCGCCAACGGGGAAGTCTCCAGCTCCAACATCATTATCTCGGATGAATTCGAATATATGACCGACGAGGTCGCCGCGCCCTACGGCCTGTACATTGATGACGATAAGCTTTGCGATCACGTCATGATCTCGGCCTACATCCGGCTGAAGGCTTCGGTCCTGCCGGAAAACAGCCGCTTCATCGAGGTTCCCGATTTCACCGGAATGACCCGAGAGGACGCCCTCGCCCTGGCAACAGAAAAAGAGCTGATTGCCACCGTCCGGGTGGGCTTTGATCCGGATTACGTCGGCAAGGTCTCGGCCCAATCCATCGCGGCGGGCACCCACCTTCTTAGAGGGCGGGGCATCGAGCTGACCGTCTCCCTTGCCCCGGCCGATCCGGCCGATTATGCCGGCTGGCTCACCATCGCCAGCTATAACGTCCAGAACTTTGCACGGGGCAGCGAATACGACGAGATCGGTGCCGAGCTTCGGGCCCTGAACGCCGATATCATCGGCCTGCAGGAGATCGATCATTATAACAGCCGGAACAACGTGGAGCAGATGGAGATCATCGCCGAAGAGGCCGGTTACGAATATTGGTATTTCGGCAAGGCGGTGGACTACGCCGGCGGCGCATACGGTCACGGCATCTTAAGCCGCTACCCCATCACCAAGAGTGAAACGATCGTGTTCCAGGATCAATACGGTGAAAACCGCTCCTACGAACGCCACGAGATCTACATCGATACCACCGATGACGGAGAGGCCAACGGCTATACCGTCGCCTTCTATAACGCCCATCTTTGCCTGGACTCCACCAAGGCGGTGCAAAACGCCCAACTGAACGAGATCCTCACCTCCATGGAGGCAGACACCGTCCCCGCCGTGCTGGTAGGCGACATGAACGCCACCCCCGACCAGTTGAAGGATACGGTGGACGCCACCTCCATGACCATGCTCAACGGCGGTAAAGACCCCGACGTTAACGCCATCACCTGCCATAACGGCAAGCCCATCGATAACATCATCGTCTCTGAGGATTGGGATCATTTCGCCTACGATAACGGCCTTGGCATTATGGTGATCGAATCCGAATGGAGCGATCATAACATGATCTATACCTATCTCAAACTAAAATAACCAAAAGGGGCTGTAAAAATAGTCCGAACCGCAAAGGGCAGAAAAAACAAAGGGAAA